>NZ_BMOM01000004.1 GCF_014647075.1 Deinococcus aerophilus
CCAGAATCTGTGACTTCGACACTCCCAGATTCTCTCGGCTGGGAGCGCTTTGGCGTCGTTATGCAGGTGCAACTCCTGAGTGCTACCCACACCCGCACGCTGTCCAGATCCTGCTTGGTGGTCTGGATGAGCCGGCGCATCTGGTCCTTGAGTTCATCGAAGGCGTCCACGTCCCGGAAAAAGCTGGTCACGTTGATGGTGAAGTCCCGGAACAGGGAGTCCGCCTCTTCCTTGCTGTCTTGCAGCAGCCGGATGTATTCCGAGATGTCCTCGAGGCGGTGTCCCTTCATGCGCCGGTCGATGCGGCGCACCAGGGTGCTGCGTTTGTAGCGCGTGAAGTCATGGCCGGTCCGCACCCGGACCAGCCGCAGGATCTTTTGCAGCGGCGCGCTGGCCCAGCCGTCGTCGCCGTCAAAGTCGCCCGGATTCAGGGTGCGCGCCCGCCTCACAAAACTGTACAGGCGCGGCGCGAGGTCCTCGGCCGGCAACACGTCGTTCGCCATCTGCGTGGCCGCCGCGCTGCGGGGCATGGCCGGATACTCGGCAGAGTGGGGGTCTTGCACCAGGGTCAGGCCAAACTGCTCGCGGATGGCCTGAATGCCGCGGGTACCGTCGCTGCCCATGCCCGACAGGATGATTCCCACCGCGTTCTCGCCCTGGTCGCTGGCCAGCGATTCGAAGAAGCTGTCGATGACCCGGCCCTGGGCCAGCTGCAGATCCTCGAGCAGCAGCACGCCGTTCATGATGGACAGGCTGTGGCCCGGCGGAATCACATGCACGCGGTTGGGCTGCGCGGTCATGCCATCCTCGATCTGCACCACCGGCATGACCGTGCAGCGTTGCAGGATCTCGGGCATCAGGCCGCGCTGATGTGGATCAAGGTGCGTCACCACCACAAAGGCCATGCCGCTGTCCGGCGGCAGGCTCAGGAAGAAGCGTTCGTAGCCGTCGAGCGCCCCAGCAGATCCGCCGATGCCGACCACCACAAGCGGGCGTTCCTCATCCTCGCCGTGCTGAGGGGCCGGTGCGGGTTCTGAGGGCGGCTGGCCGGGCTGGGGCGCGTCGGCGAGCGGTTCTCCGGGGCTGTGCTGCTGCTCGTCGGTCTGTGAGGGGTCATGGGGCTGTGAATCGGACATGGAGTCTCCCGCGCGCAAAGGGTCTGGGGACAGCAGCAGACGCCCGGCGAGCGGCAGAAGTGACCCGGTGGCCGGAGTCTAGCCCTTCCGGAGCCCCTCTTCCGGTATGACGTGGTTACAGGGAGGCGGTGTTTCGGGAAAGATGGCGACTTCCTTGCGGCGTGGCAGCTCCCCCTTCAACGGAGCGGACAGGGTCAGGTGCAGATTCGGTATGGTGGCGGTGACCACAACCCCCAGACCGTCCCATATCCCCGAGAGTCCGCACGCTTTGTGCGTGCCCCAACGTCGGCCCAACCGAAGGTGGGCCAGCTCAGAAGAAGGAGCAAAAACCCCGTGACCCTTACCCCCCCCGCCTGGAAGCCAGGGCAGGACCCCGATCCCACCGAAACCGCCGAATGGATAGACAGTCTGGAAGCGGTGATTCAGCGCGACGGCCCGGAGCGCGCCGCCTACCTGCTGGACCACCTGTTGCAGCGGGCCAGCCAGCGCAAACTGGACCTGCGCTGGCGCTTCAACACCCCCATGCGCAACACGATCGCGCCCGGCGAGCAGCCCGCCTACCCCGGCGATCCGGTGCTGGAAGCCAAGCTGTGTGCGGCTGTCCGCTGGAACGCCGTGGCCATGGTGATGCGGGCCAACCAGGCTTCTTCGGAACTCGGTGGCCACCTCGCCACCTTTGCCAGCGCCGCGGACCTGTACGAAGTGGCGTTCAACCATTTCCTGCGCGCCGGGCCCCAGGGGGACGTGGTGTTTTACCAGCCGCACGCCGCGCCCGGGATGTATGCGCGCGCCTTTCTGGAAGGTCGACTGAGCGAGGATCAGCTGCTGCATTACCGGCGTGAGGTCGGCGGCCAGGGGCTTTCCAGCTACCCCCATCCCTGGCTGATGCCGGATTTCTGGTCCTATCCCACCGGCTCCATGGGCCTGGGACCGGTTCAAGCGATCTACCAGGCACGTTTCATGAAATACCTGGAGCGGCGCGGCCTGCTGGCTCCCAGTGACCGCAAGGTCTGGTGCTTTGTGGGCGACGGCGAGATGGACGAGCCCGAGGCGCGCGGCGCGCTGAGCGTGGCGAGCCGCGAGGGGCTGGACAACCTGATCTGGGTGGTCAACTGCAACCTGCAGCGGCTCGACGGTCCGGTGCGCGGCAACGGCAGCATTGTGCAGGAGCTGGAGGCGGCGTTCGGGGCCGCCGGCTGGGACACCCTCAAGGTGCTGTGGGGCTCGGAGTGGGATGACCTGTTCGCCCGCGATGACCGGGGCCTGATCCTCGAGCGCATGAACACGACGCTGGACGGCGAGTACCAGAACTACAAGGCCCGGGACGGGGCCTACGGGCGGGAGCACTTTTTTGGAGGTTCTCCGGAACTGCGCGGGCTGGTGTCCCACCTCTCGGACGCCGAGATTCAGGACCTGCGGCGCGGCGGACACGATCCGCTCAAGATCCACGCCGCCTACGCACGGGCAGTCCAGGCCAAACGGCCCACCGTGGTCCTGGCGCTCAGCGTCAAGGGGTATGGACTGGGCAGTGCGGGCGAGGGCAAGAACACCGCCCACCAGCAAAAGAAGCTGGACGCCGGGCAACTGCGTGCCTTCCGGGACCGCTTCAAGCTTCCCCTGAGTGACGATCAGCTCCAGACCCTGGCCTTTTACCGTCCGCCCGAGGACGCGCCCGAGATGCGGTACCTGCGCGGACGCCGCGAGGCGCTGGGGGGGCCGCTGCCTGCCCGACAGGTGCGCGCGGAACGGCTGGAACCGCCCGCGCGCGAGGACCTGATCGGCGCGGTGCGCGGCAGCGAGGACCGGCCCGTGTCCACCACCATGGCTTTCAATCAGCTGCTGCTGACCCTGCTGCGTCACCCGGTGCTGGGGCCACGTGTGGTACCGATCATCCCCGACGAGGCGCGGACCTTCGGCATGAACGCCCTGTTCCGGCAGTTCGGCATCTATGCCCCCGAAGGCCAGCGTTACCGGCCGGAGGACGCGGACCAGCTGCTGTACTACCGCGAGGCGGAAGAGGGTCAGGTGCTTCAGGAGGGCATCAACGAGGACGGAGCCTTCGCCTCGTGGATGGCCGCTGCCACCGCCTACAGCACGCACGGGCTGATGACCCTGCCGTTTTATACCTTCTACTCCATGTTTGGCTTTCAGCGTGTGGGCGACCTGGCCTGGGCCGCCGCCGACGCGCGCGCCCGGGGCTTTCTGATGGGCGCGACGGCCGGACGGACCACGCTGTCCGGCGAGGGCCTGCAGCATCAGGACGGTCACAGCCTGCTGCTGGCGTCCAGCGTGCCGACCTGCCGGGCCTATGATCCGGCGTTCGCCTACGAACTGGCGGTGATCGTGCACCACGGCCTGCGCGAGATGCTGACCGAGGACCGCGACCACTACTACTACATCACCCTGATGAACGAGACGTACCTGCATCCGGCAATGCCGCCGGGGGCGGAAGAGGGCATCGTGCGCGGCATGTACCGCCTGCGCGCCCTGCAGGACACCTCGGGGCCACACGTCCGGTTGCTGGGCAGCGGCACCATCCTGCGGGAGGTGCTCAGGGCCGCCGAGCTGCTGGCCGACGACTGGGGGGTGGGGGCGGAGGTGTGGAGTGTCACGAGCTTCGGGGAACTGCGCCGTGACGGCATGGAGGCCGAGCGGCTCAGCCGGCTGCATCCGGAGGAGACCGCGCGGCCCTCGTTCGTGGGAACCCATCTCAACCAGTCCACTGCTCCCGTGATCGCTGCCACGGATTACCTGCGCGCCGTGCCCGACATGATCCGGCCTTACCTGCGTGCCGATTATGTGACCCTGGGCACCGACGGCTTTGGCCGCAGCGATACCCGGGCCGCCCTGCGCACGTTTTTCGAGGTTGATGCCCACCACATCGTGCTGGCTGCCCTCAAGGCGCTGAGCGATCAGGGAACCCTGGGGGCACAAACGGTTACCCGCGCCATGGAGCGCTATGACCTGGACCGTCCGAAGGCCAATCCCCTGACCTCCTGAACGCGGGGGGGATTCAGAGGGCCGCGTCTGTTGAAGGCGCGGCTCTCCTTGTTTACAGGCGCGGCCGGGGGCTCAGGTGCAGACTTTCCTGGCAAAGTTTGGTGTTGCTGGGGCGAAGGAGCGCAGGTGGCGACTGTGGGAAAACGTGGGGGTGACCCTGGCCGGGCAGATTCCGCAAAAGGGGACTGCACACATGCAAATGGGGCCGGTTGGTGTTGTAAAACGCCCGGTACCAAGAGATTTTAGAATGATTTTCAACGCCGAGGAAAACGCTCTACGATCAGGGATAAAACAAAAGCCAAAACTACAACAAGTACACTCAAAATGAGATCGCGGGTTGCACCATACGAAACTGCGGCCATGATCACAGAGACAATTAGGCTTAAGCGGACCATTTTGGGTTTAACCACTACTCCATCCTAAAGGAGGTCCTGCAAGTGTGGGATGGCCCCGGCCTCTTGGCTCACGCTGCGGGTATCTTGGCGGGCTTCCCGGCAGCCGCCAGGCGCGAGGTCCAGGGCGAGCGTGGCGTTATACAAACCGCCATGCAGGAATCGGCCCAAAAACGGCCGTTTCGCCCCATTTGTCTGTCATTGTCGGTCAGGCGTTTGTACCTCTGGGAACAACAAATGAAAAAACCCCGGCTCAGCCGAGGTTGTTTGGTGGGCGGTATAGGATTTGAACCTACGACCCTTCGCGTGTGAAGCGAATGCTCTACCACTGAGCTAACCGCCCGAATTTTCTTGCCATCTGGCAGACCGTGGTGGGCCCTGCCGGATTTGAACCGGCAACCAATCGGTTATGAGCCGACTGCTCTGACCGTTGAGCTAAGAGCCCCCAGTCGTCCTCCAGCGAAAGCGGGAGGGCCAGTTCCCTTGATCTGTGCCCCGGACGTGCCGTGCTCAGACTTCGGGCGAGGGGAAGTGTAGCAACGGCTTCATGACTTGTCAAACGCCGGCGTGATGTGCGTCAAACGCCGCATCCGGGTACAGTGACGGTTATGCGAGTTGTTCATGTGGCCTCGGAGGTCTTTCCGTTCTCACGTTCGGGCGGCCTGGGAGACGTGCTGGGGGTTCTGCCCGAGGTGCTGGCCGCCCAGGAGACGGAAACCACGGTTGTCTCTCCGTGGTACGGCTCGCTCGCCGGCCAGCCCGAGGAGCTGTGGCGCGGTTCGCTGCCGGAGCTGACCGGCGGCCCGGCCCCCATCCCCGAACTCCGGCTCGGGCAGATTGTGCAGGGGGGCGTGCGCTACCTGTTTCTCGGACTGCCGGAGTTCGACCGGCCGGGGCTGTATTTCGAGGATGACGTGTACCGCTTTTGCATGTTCGGGCGCGCGGTGCTGCCGGCGCTGCGGCATCTGGACGCGCTGCCCGACGTGCTGCACGGCCACGACTGGCAGGCCGGTCTGGTGGTTGCGCACGCGAATCTGGCGGGCATCAAGACCGTCTTCTCGATTCACAACCTGCAATACCAGGGCCGCTGGAACATGGAGGAGGGCTCACACTGGACCGGCCTGCCCGAATGGACCCTCGGGCCGGACGCGCTGGAATTCCACGGCGACCTCAACCTGATGAAGGCCGGGTTGACCTTCGCCGACGCGGTGACCACCGTCAGCCCCACCTACGCGCGTGAGATCACCACCCCCGAATACGGCGAGGGCCTGCAGGGCCTGCTCGTCCGTCTGACGCGCGAGGGAAGGCTGAGCGGCATCCTCAACGGGCTGGACCAGGAGCGCTGGGACCCGCGCACCGATCCGGACGTGCCCGCCTACGGCGATCCGGCCGGCAAGGCGGCGGCGACCGCCGTTCTGCGCGCCGAGTTCGGGCTGGACGACGCGCCCATCCTGGCGACGGTCAGCCGGCTGGCCGACCAGAAGGGCATTGACCTGCTGATCGAGGCGCTGCCCACGCTGATTCAGGACTGGAATGTGGTTGTGCTGGGCGGCGGCGACCCGTTGCTGAGCGCCGCGCTCTCGGGCTGGGCGCAGCATCCGCGCGTGGCCTTCGCGCAGGGGCTGAACGAACCGCTGGCCCACCGCATCTATGCCGGTGCCGACGCCTTTGCCATGCCCAGCCGCTTCGAGCCGTGCGGCCTGTCCCAAATGATCTCCATGCGCTACGGCACCCTGCCGGTGGTCCGGCTCACCGGCGGGCTGGTGGACACCGTGCCTGCCGACATCGGCTTCCGCTTCGCCAACGCCACGCCGGAAGCTTTAGCGCAAGCCTGCGCCGAGGCCCGCGCCGAATTTGACCGCCCGGAGGCGTGGCGGGCACGGATGGAGCGCGGCATGGCCCTGGACTTCAGCTGGCAGGGCCCGGCGCGGCAGTACCTCGCCCTGTACCGCAAGCTGGGCCCGTGACGGCTGAGGTCGTGGAGGTCGCTCCCACCGCCCTCGTGCCGGTCTTCGCGGACCTGTACGGTGCGCCGGAAGACGCGGTGGCGTGGATGGCCGACGCCTGCACGGCGGGCTGGCTTGCGCGGCATGCCGGGCCAGCGGGGGAGGTGCTGGGCGCGGTGGGCCTGCGGCCCAGTCCGCAGCACGGCGCAGAGCTCGTGGGCGGCGTGGTGGCTGGCCCGCAGCAGGCCGCGGTGGCCGTGGCGCTGGCCCGCAGCGCGCACGCGGCCGCCGGGCGCGTCTACGTGTTTGCCGAGGGCTTTCTGTTTCCGTCCGAAGCCCTGCTCGCAGACGGGTTCCAGGAGGTCGGTGCCTACCGTCGGCTTGCCGGGCGCGTGCCCTACCGGCTGGTGGAGGGTCCGCCGGATGTGCGTCTGTTTCCGCTGTCGCAGGTGCCGGAGGCCGGGCCCCGGCTGCAGGCCCTGCGGACCTACGAGGACCGTATCGGGCATCACGCGGTCGCGCCCGAGGCGGCACAGGACGGCGCGGGCGGCTTTGATGCCGACCTCAGCGTGATTGCGCTGGATGCCCAGGGTCGGGGCATCGGCATATGCCGGGCGGCCGCCGAGGACGGCGTGGCCCGGCTGGACTCGCCCGGCGTGGCTGCCGAATGGCGAGCGACCGCGCTGCGGGCTGCGCTGTTGAGCGCGGTCTTTGGCCGTCTGCGCTCGGCCGGCATCACGCAGCTCGGCATGGATTCCTGGGGCGACACGCCGGAGGAACTCGCCCACGACCTGCACCTGGGCCTGGGCGTAAGCGACGAGACACCGATTCTGGCACTGGGGTAAACCGGGGAACACAGTCGGTGTTCAGAGGGCTCAGGCGGTTTCCGCGCTAGCATCTCGCCCGTGACCCTGGCTGTTGTTCTCGTTTCTCCCAAAACCCCCGGCAACATCGGTTCGGCCGCCCGCGCCATGCTGAACATGGGGGCGCACGACCTGCGGCTGGTGGCCCCCCGCTGCGACCATCTGGATTCTGGCGCGGTGGCCATGGCTGTCCACGCCGCCGATCTGCTGCGCGGCGCGAAGATTTACCCCACGCTGCGCGAGGCCCTGGCTGACCGCGACCTGAGCGTGGGAACCAGCGCCCGCGTGCGCGCCGACCTGCCCACTCCGCAGCATCCGGCGCAGTTGCGGTCCCTGGTGCGTGCCGCCACGGCCCCGGCGCTGGTCTTCGGGCCGGAAGAATCTGGCCTGAACAACGCCGATCTGGAGCAGTGTCAGGTCACGGTGCGGATTCCCACCGGCGATTACGCCAGCCTGAATCTGGCCCAGGCGGTGCTGCTCGTGTGTTACGAGTTTCTGCAGGGTCAGGAGGAGCCTGCCGAGCGCGTCCGCAAGACGGCCACCCGTCAGGAGATGGAAGCGATGTACGGCCACCTGCACGACACCATGCAGTTGATCGGATATACCGACGCCGTGCGTGCCCGGCATACCCTGCGGCTGTGGCGCGCGCTGCTGGACCGCGCCCTGATGAGCAGCGCCGAGAGCCGGCTGTTCCGGGGCCTGCTGAGGCAGGTGCAGTGGAAGGTCCAGGACGCCGCGCAGCGGGGCACGGCGGAGCCGAGGCCGCCCGTGGGAGAGGGCGGAGCTGCAGAGACAGGGGACACGCCGGAGGACGCCCGCTGAGGCGTTTCAAGCAGGCCGGTGGGCCCCAGATCATCTGGCACCATCTGTCACTGAAGTTTGCTCCGTCTCCACCTAGACTGCCGGTCATGACGGACGCCCCCGCGCCCCGCAAGCCGCTGAGCGGTCCCCCCGCCGCACCACCGCGCGCTCCGCTCTCGGACCGGGTGCGGGTGGTGCGCAACACCCTGCCGCCCCTGATCGTGCTGGTGGTGGGGGCGGTCGAACTGCTGATCTCTTTGCTGGGAGACCCCTCGCGCGAGCTGTGGGCGCACCTGCTGTTCTACGGGCTGGTGGGGCCGGCGGTGACCTTCTTCAGCGTGGAGTGGATTGCCGAAGGCACCCGCGCCCGCGAGCGGGCCGAGCGTGAGCTGCGCGACCTGTACGGCCAGCTCAGCGCCTCGCACGGCCGCCTGCAGGCGGTGCAGGAGCTGATGCGCGACCTGACCGACGCCGCCGATCTGGGAGCGGTGCTGGAAGTCGCGGCGCGCGGGGCCGTGCGCGTGACCGGGGCGACCCACGCCACCCTGACCGTGCCGGGCGGGCTCAGCGGCAGCGCACGGGGGGAGACCCTGCTCTCGGCCCCCAGCGCCGCGCTGCATCCGCTCAAGGTGGCCATTCCCGGCGGCGGCGCGCTGCTGCTGCATTTCGAGACCCCGCCCACCGCCGACACCACGGCGCTGACCCAGGCGCTGGCCGCCGAGGTCGCCACCGGGGTGGAGGCCGCCCGCCAGCGCACCCTGGACCTGATGACGCTCTACAGCGTGGACCAGAGCATCCGCGCCGAGCGCAACATGCGCCGCCTGCTCGCGCGCGTGACCGGCACCATGGCGGGCCGGGTGGGTGCCGAGGCCCGCGCGGCCTACCTCAGCGATGAGGACGGCGTGCTGCGTCTGGAGTACGCCCAGGACCGCCGCGGCGAGACGGGCGGGGGAGTGGCCCCGGCCTTCGCCGTGCGGGTGGCCGGCGGCACGGGACCGCTGATCGCGGGCGGAGCGGAGGCCTGTGAGGTCTTTCCCGAGGCCCGCAGCGTGCTGGGGCTGCCCATGCGCGACGAGGAGGGACTGGTGGGCGTGCTGATGCTGGGCGACCCGCGCGAGGACGCCTTTGGGGATACCCGCGTGTCCCTGCTGGCCCTGATGGCCGGGCAGGCGACCCTGGCGGTCCGCAACGCCCGCGCCTACCTGTACTCCGAGGAACTCGCCATCAGCGACGAGCGCGCCCGGATCGCCCGCGAGATTCACGACGGCGTGGCGCAGTCGCTGGCCTTCGCCGCCCTGAAGCTGGATGTGGTGGCCCGCAAGCTCCACAGCGACCCCGCCCAGGCCGAAACCGATGTGCGCGCGGCCACCACGCTGCTGCGCGAGCAGATCCGCGAGGTCCGCCGCAGCATCTTTGCGTTGCGGCCCATTGATCTGGAGCGCTACGGCCTGCTGGAGACGGTGCGCCGCTACGTGCTGGATTTCGCCGAGCAGAACGGCCTGAAAAGCACCCTGGACGTGACCGGCGAGGTGCATCTCTCGCCCGGGGACGAGGCGGTGGTCTTCCGCATCCTGCAGGAGAGCCTGAACAACGTCGCCAAACACGCCCGCGCGGGCGAGGTGGGCGTGACCATGCACGGCGGCGCAAGTCAGGTGACCCTGCGCGTGCGCGACGACGGCGCGGGCTTTGATCTGGAGGCCGTCACCGGGCGCGTCAGCAGCGCGGGCGGCCTGGGCCTGGCCCAGATGCGCGAGCGCCTGCAGGCGCGCGGCGGCCAGTACCGCATCCTGAGCAGTCCCGGCCACGGCACGGTCATCGAGGCGGAACTGCCCCAGGCCTGAGGGTCAGCGCACCTCACGCCGCAGGGTGACCAGCGCCGGCCCGCGCACGAAGCCCAGGCGCTCGTTCACCGCGAGCATGGGCCGGTTGACGCTGTGGTTGCCGGTGCGCGAGTGGGTAAAGCCCCGCTGCAGCGCGGCGCGGGCGGCGGCCAGCTTGAGGGTGTAGGCGAGGCCCAGCCCACGCCACGGGGGCAACACCCCGGTCAGGCCGTTGTGCAGGGTGTCCGGGTGCGTGGCGCTGGGCCGGTACAGCTCGCTCAGGCCCACCCACGCTCCGTCCGGGGCCACGGCGAGGAACACCCCCTCAGGCTGCATCCGCTGGCCCGCGCGGCGCTGCCAGACCTCGAAGGGCCACACGCTGACCGGGGTGGCGCTGGGCACGTCGGCGAGCAGGGCGGCCACCAACCCGTAGAAGCGGCGCTGTTGGGCCTCATCAAAGGTGCCCAGGGCTGCCAGGGACACCACCTGCACCCCGGCCGCCGTGGTCCTCGCCTGCTGGGGGACGAAGCGGGCAAAGTCCAGGGTTCGCAGGTCCAGCGTGCTGGTCCACATGCGGTCGTGTTCGGCGTACCCGTGGGTGAGCAGAAAGGCATGTTCCCACCAGTCCTCGCGTACCCTGGAGATCAGCGTCCGCGCGCCGAGTTCCTGGGCATGGGCCTCGGCCAGCGCAAGCAGCTCCTGCGCCAGGGGACCGCTCCCCCCAGTAGGCCGGGTCCGCAGCGTGATCTCCAGCCAGCCGGAATGCCCGTCCAGCCGGGGTACGCCGGTTTCTGCGAGGCCGACGATGTCGTCGCCGCGCAGCGCCATCTGCAGGCGGTGGGGTTCCCCCGGCTCCCGCTCTGAGGCCCGCCGCTGCAGGTCGCCCACGCCGACCGGAGACTCGGGGTGGGCAGCGCTCAGGAACGCGGCCAGGCGGGGAAAATCGGCGGCGCTGGCCTCGCGCCACTGCAGCTCAGGGGCGGGGGACGGCGGGGCGTGGGGAGAGGGGAGGGGTGCCATGGCTGAGTACAGCATGGCTGGACGCCGTTCACATCCGTCAATCGGCGCATCCGGCGCTCTCTATACTGCGGGGATGAGCAATTCAAGCGTCCTGACGGGAAACCCGTTGTTAAACATCGGTTTCCGTATTCCCTTTGACCAGATCCGGCCCGAACATGCCGAGAGCGCGGTGGATACCCTGCTCGCCCAGGCGGAAGCGAAGCTGGAGCATCTGGCGGCGGCCGGGGAGCGCGGCTTCAGCGACTTCATGCACGACCTCGACACCCTGACCGAGCAACTGGGCACCGTGACGACCGTGGTTCATCACCTGGACGCCGTGGTGAACAGCCCCGAGTGGACGGCGGCCAAGCTGGCGATTCTGCCCAAGGTCAGCGAGTTCCACACCAAACTGGGACTACACCCGGGTCTGTGGGCCGCCCTGAAGGCCTACGCCGAGACGGAGGATGCCCGCGCTCTGGACCCGGTGCGGGCCCGGCATCTCAAGCTGACCATCGAGATTTTCCGCCGCGAGGGAGCCGACCTGCAGGATGAGGGCCGTGAACGGCTGCTCGCGCTGAACACCCGGCTGGCGCGCGTGACCAGCGACTTTGGCAAGAATGTACTGGACGCCACCGCAGCCTTTGAGCTGTACGTGGGCGAGGAACGTCTGGGCGGCGTGCCGCAGCGCGTGCTGGACGCCACCCGCCAGGATGCCCGGGAGCGGGGAAGGGACGGCCACCGCCTGACCCTGCACCAGCCGGTGACCACCCCGCTGATGACCTATGCCGACGACCGCGAGCTGCGCCGTGAGATCTGGCAGGCCCAGCAGCAGGTGGGCAAGCAGCCGGGCCGCGACAACCGTCCGCTGGTGGGCGAGATCCTGAAACTGCGCCGCGAGAAGGCCAAACTCCTGGGCTTTGCCAACTTCGCCGACTACGTGCTGCAAGACCGCATGGCAGGCAGCGGTGAGGCGGCCCTGACCTTCGAGCGAGAGCTGGAGGCCCGCACCCGCCCCGCCTACGAGCGCGAGAACGAGGAACTGGAAGCCTTCTACCGCCAGCAGGCTGGAACCGACGCCCCCGCCCTGGAGGCCTGGGACGTGACGTACTGGGCCGAGAAGCAGCGTCAGGCCGAATATGACTTTGACGAGGAAGCCCTGCGTCCGTATTTTCCCATGGACCGGGTGCTTTCGGGGCTGTTCGAGATCACCCGCCGGGTCTTCGGCGTCTCCGTGAGCGAGGCCCAGGCTCCGGGCTGGCATCCCGAGGTCCGTTACTACGACATTCACGACGGGGACGGCACCCACGTCGCCTCCTTCTACACCGACTGGTTCCCGCGCGACACCAAGCGGGCCGGAGCGTGGATGAACGGTCTGGTGACGGGTGGCCCACGGCAGAACGGAGTGGAGCCGCACCTGGGGCTGATGTGCGGCAACATGACGCCTCCTGGTCCCAATGCGCCCGCGCTGCTCTCGATCCGCGAAGTCGAGACCGTGTTCCACGAGTTCGGACACCTGCTGCACCATGCCCTCTCTCGCGTGCCGGTGCGCTCGCTGAGCGGCACGCGCGTCGCGTGGGATTTTGTGGAACTGCCCAGCCAGATCATGGAGAACTGGGTCATGGAGCGCGACGCCCTGGACCTGTTTGCGCGCCACCACCAGACCGGCGAGGCGCTGCCCCAGGACCTGTTTGAAAAGATGGTCGCCGCCCGCAACTACCGCGCCGCGAACACCGCCATGCGTCAGTACTCCTTTGGCCTGACCGACCTGACCCTGCACGTCGAGTACGATCCGCAGGGCAGTGCCGATCCCATCGCGCTGGCCCGCGAGACCATGACCCGCTTTGCGCCGTATCCGCTGCCCGCCGATTACTCGATGGTCGCCGCTTTCAGCCACCTGTTCTCCAATCCGGTGGGATACGGGGCCGGGTACTACAGCTACAAATGGGCTGAAGTTCTCGACGCCGACGCGTTCTCGCGCTTTGCCACCGAGGGCATCTTCAACGCCGAGACGGGCCGCGCCTTTGTGGACAGCGTGCTGAGCCGCGGCAATGGCGAGGACCCCGCCGCGCTGTACCGCGAGTTCATGGGCCGTGACCCGGATGCGGACGCGCTGCTGCGCCGCAGCGGACTGCTTCCCGCTTAAAGTCCTCGCCTCTGCAGCCCGGCTCCCGAGTATGAAGGTGAGCCGGGTTGCTTTTGCACTATGCTCTGCGGATGCTCAAGGCTTTCCGGATGGTCACGCGCACCCTGCTGCTTTCCGCCCTGACGGTCCTGCCCACCTTCTCGGTGGCCGGGGCCCAGACGAGTGCCGAGGCGCAGTTGCTCGCGCGGCTCAATCAGGTGCGGGTGCAGGGCGTGACCTGCCCGGGCAGCGGCCGGCGGCCCACGGCCGGGGCGCTGCGTCCCAGCGTTCCGCATGCCCAGGCCGCCCGGCTCCAGGCAGGCTACATCAGCGCCTCGGGGCGGGTGACCCACTTTGGTGCGGGCGGCAGCACTCCCCGAGTCCGCGCGGCCCGCACGGGCGTCCGGGCAACCAGCGTGACCGAGATCGTGTACATGGGTGCGGGAAGCAATCCGGAAGGGGCTCTGCGCTGGTGGCTGCAGAGCCCGGTTCATTGCTACTGGATGACCGAGGGACGCTACACGCACGCGGGGGTCAGCGTGGTGCAGGGGTCCCGCGGAACGGCCTATGTGGTCGTGCTGAGCAGTCAGCCGCAGTAGACCTGCATAAACGCGGGCTGACCTACCGCGCCGTCCAGCCCAGGTCCAGGTCCAGCACGGCGCCGGTCATGCCCCACGCGGCGGTGCTGGCGACGTAACTGGCCAGGGCGGCCACGTCCTCGGGATCCAGCAGCCGCTTGATGGCCGCGCCCTCCAGCATCACCTTTTCCTCCACATCGGCCTCGTTGAGGCCGCGCGTGCGGGCCTGATCCTTGATCTGGCCGGTAACGAGCGGCGTGCGCACGTAGCCGGGGCAGATGGCGTTGACGGTCAGGCCCTGCTCGCCCGCCTCCAGCGCGGCCGTGCGGGTCAGGCCGATCAGTCCGTGCTTGGCACTGATGTAGGCGCTCTTGAACGGGCTGGCGACATGTCCGTGGATGCTGGCGATGTTGATGATGCGGCCCTGCCCCGAGCGCGTCAGGTGGGCCCAGGCATACCGGGACAGCAAGAAGGGCGCGGTCAGCATGACGTGCAGCATGGTGTCCCAGGTGTCTTCGGGAAATTCGGCCAGCGGCGCGATGTGCTGGAATCCGGCATTGTTCACGAGCACGTCCAGGCTGCCCAGTGCGGCCACCGTGTCGTCTATCGCCCGGCGGCAGTCCTCACGGCGCGACAGATCGGCCCCGATGAAGGTCAGTCCGTGGCTCTCGGCGACTTCCCGGGCCTGGGGCCGGTCCAGGTCCAGCACAGCCACCCGCATGCCGTCTTTCTGCAGGCGCCGCGCGATGGCGAGGCCGATGCCGCTGGCACCGCCCGTGACCAGGGCGGTGCGGTGTTCTGGGGTGTCGTTGTGTGGGGCTGTCATGCCCGGAGTGTAGGGCCAGGGCGTTACGCGGGCATTCTGGCTTCCCCTATGCTCAGCGCCCGTTCTCTGCCAGGGCCCGCGTCTCGGGCAGTGGACTCAATCCCAGGTCGGCCAGGTCGGCCTGAAGCCGGGTGTACACGCGGTGGGCCGCCGCGGCGTTGCCCCGCGCGTGCCACGCACGCATCAGCGCGTGGGCGGCGGGTTCGTGGGCCGGGTCAAGGTCCAGGGCACGCTCGGCGGCGCGCACTGCCCGCAGGGGCTGCCCGGCGAGCAGGGCGCAGTCGGCCTCGGCGACCAGGGCCTCGGGCAGGCGCGTGGCGTGGTGCCGGGCCTCGTGCTGCATGGCGTCCAGATCCGAGTCGGCCACCCGGCCGGGCAAGGCCAGCAGCGTCTCAAGACGCCCGGGATCCCCGGTGGGGGCGTCCAGCACGCGCCGGGCGGCATGCAGGTCCACGTGCAGGTCGGGGCCGCAGCGCAGGCGCAGCCACTCGCCGCGTTCCAGGAAGGTGCCGCTGGCCGCGCCCTCCTCCAGCACCTGCCCCAGTGCGTGCAGCGTGACGCGGAAGTTGCGCTCGCCCACGCCGGGTTCGGCCCCCGGAAACAGCGCTTCCTGGGCGACCTCGCGGGCCACGCCTTCCGGATGGACGGCGAGCAGGGCAAGCAGGTCGCGCGCCCGGGCCCGGCCCCATTCCCGCGGGCGGTCCTCGTGGCTGCGCGTGACGGCCACGCGCCCCAGCACCGAGACCTGCACCCCGAAGCCGGGGGTCTCGTCGGGATGGGGCATGTCGGCGTAGCCCAGTTCCCGCGCGGCGGGAGCAAGGTCAGCACAGACATCCGGGTGAAGCTGCGCCAGACGTGCGAGCAGCCGCGCCCGGCCCGACGGATGGGGCAGCGGTGAGAACAGGCTGTGCCGGGCCAGCAGAAAGGGGTAGCGCACGGCGGCCTGGGCCGCGGCCTGGCTGTCGCTGCCATCTGCAGCGAAGCGGGCCAGCGCCACACAGGCCAGCCCGAAGGCGTCGCCGCAGGCGTGGAAGGCCTCAAAGGCGGCGCTCAGACCCGGGCCGTCAAGGTCGCCCGCCTCCTGCACTCCCAGCGCCGCCGCCAGATGCAGCAGGGCCGTCATGTAGCCGTCCCCGTTGACCTGGGCCAGCGCCTCGGCCTTCAGCGTTCGGGCGCGCGCCGGGTCGCCCGCGCGGCCGGCCAGCGCAGCCAGTCCCATCAGCGGCTCGACGCGCAGGCGGCCCGCGACGTCCTGCGCCCGGGCCAGCGCGTCCTCATAGGCCGCCGCCGCGCCTTCCGTGTCGCCGGCGGTCAGTCGGGCGTGACCCAGGCGGGCCAGCGCCAGCCCGCACACGAAAGGACTTTCCAGCCGCTCGCCCTCGGCGAGCCCGGCGTGGGCGTACCCGGCGGCCGCCTGCGCCTCGCCCTGCAGGGCCGCCACAAACGAGGCGAGCAGCAGGCCCTCGCGGTGGTTCTGGGCCGCACGTGTGCCGCCGGCCTCACCCCGCGCCGCCGCGTCGGCCAGCGCTCTGGCCTGCTCCAGGGCCCCTGAGCGCAGGGCGAAGCGCGCTCCACGGGCCAGTTCCGGTTCCAGGGCCAGCGCCTCGGCCAGCCGCCCGGCATTCAGTAGGTTCTCGGCCCGCATGCGCTGCACGGGTGCGGGGTCGGGGGCCAGCGTTCCGGCCACTTCCAGCGCAGCCCAGGTCGCGTCGGGCTGAACGGTGTCCAGCGCCACCTGAATCTGCCCCAGCGCGCGCAGCAGCGGAGTGGCCCGCGCGTACTCGCCGAGCGCCTCGGCATACCGTGACGACAGCCGCAGGGCGTCTCCGGCCAGGGCGTGCAGTTCGGGCGTCCACGCGGCGCGCGGCAGGCGGCCCAGGCTGCGCTCGATCAGGCCGGTGCGCCCCTGCGCCAGCCAGCCGGTGCCGTGCCCGGAGAGCAGCGCCGCCGCGCGTCCCACGTTGCCCGAGAGCAGATGCGCCTCCAGGGCCCGGCGGGGCCGGCCCATGCGCTCAAAGTAAGCGGCTCCGCGGGCAGCGAGGCGCTGCACCTCGTCGCGGGGCAGCCCGGCGCGCAGGTGGGCGCGCAGCAGCGGATGGGCGCGGTAGACGGCCTCCCCGGCCCGCGTCAGGAAGGTGCCGCCCGAGAGCGCTTCGAGAAGCCGGTCTCCATCCGGCTCGCCAAGCACCTCACGTGCCAGCTCTGGCGTTAGTTCCTCGAACACGCTGCCGCGCGTGAGCAGCTCCCTGAGCGCGGGTTCCAGCGGCCCCAGCACCTCGCGCGCCAGATAGGTGAACAGGGTGCCCAGTTGCGCCTCACCGCCGTCCAGATCGGCCATCTCGGCCAGCCGCACGCGCCCCTGGGCCACCGCCTGGCCCAGAAAGCGCACCGCGATGGGCCAGCCCTCGGTGACCACATGCGCCAGCCGCAGCTCCGGCCCGCTGGGATTCAGGCCTGCGGCGCGCAGCAGTTCGCCGACCTCCTGTCGGGTAAAGGCCAGCTCTGCCGCGCCCAGCCGCACGACCTCGCCCGCGGCCTCCAGCCGGGCCAGCTCGGGCAGCGCCGGCGGCACGCGCGCCAGCAGCGCCAGCCGCCCGGCGTTCACGCCCGGTAGACCGCCGCCCAGCAGTTCGCGCAGCACGTCGCTGACCGGCGCGCCGCCCAGATGCTGCGCCTCGTCGAGCACGAGCAGTCCTCCGCAGGCGTCCAGCACGTCGGCGAGCCGCGCCGCCACCCGGCGGGGCGAGGCCCCGGCGTCCAGCAGTTCAGCCACCGCCGCGCCGCCGGGCAGGCCCTCGGCCGCCAGCGCCAGACCGGCGGCGAGCACCTGCGGATCGCCGTCATCGGCGTCCAGGGTCAGCCATGCGTGCGTGCTGCCCGCCATGCTTCCGGCCAGGGCGGTGGTCTTGCCGTAGCCCGCCGGGGCAACGAGCACCAGCACCCGCGCGGCGTCCAGCGCTGCTTGCAGGCGCGGCCGGGCCAGGACCCCACGCACCGCCGGCACGCGCGCCCGCCGCCGTGAGGTCAAATCCCGCCAGGACACGGTCATCCGCTCGATGCTAGCAGGGCCAGCACCGCGGGGGAACCGCCCCCAGGCGGGTTATCCCGGCCCCACCTTCGCCGGAGGCTGCGTCAGGCCGTGCGGGACGCAGCCCTGGAGCACGCGGGCAGCGCAAAAAAGCGGGAAAGGCGCGTGTCGGACGCCTCTCCCTGCACTCTTCTGATGGGCGCGCCAGTTCCCTGCCCGCGTGCTCCGGCCCCTGCGCGCTGGTTACAGCGCCAGATACGCCTCGCGCACACCCGGGTCGGCGAGCAGCGCCGCGCCGGTCCCCTCCTTGACCACGGCGCCGTTTTCCAGCACATAGGCCCGCCCTGCCAGCTTGAGGCTGAGGCCCACATTCTGCTCGACAAGCAGCACGCTGACCCCCTCGGCGTTCACGGCCTTGAGCGCTCCGAACACCGTCTGGGTCATCAGCGGCGAGAGGCCCAACGAGGGTTCATCCACGACGAGCACGCTGGGCAGGCCCATCAGGGCGCGCCCCACCGCCACCATCTGCTGCTCGCCGCCCGACAGGGTGCCCGCGAGTTGCCCGGCCCGCTCGGCCAGCCGCGGAAACAGCGAGTAAACGTGTTCCAGGGTCTGTGCCTGCCTGCTGCGCGCTTCCGGACGCATGGCCGCGCCGAGTTCCAGGTTCTCGCGCACGGTCATCAGCGCGAACAGCTCGCGGCCCTCGGGCACGTGTCCCAGGCCCATTCCGACGATCTGGGACGGCGTGGAGTGGGTAATGTCCTGCCCGCCCAGCCGGATGCTGCCGCCCGTGGGCCGCACCACCCCGCTGACCGAGCGCAGCGTGGTGGTCTTGCCCGCGCCGTTTGCCCCGATCATGGCGACGAACTCGCCCGGTTCCACCCGCACGCTCACGTCCCACAGCACCTGCACCTTGCCGTAGCCGGCGGCCAGGTTTTCTATGACGAGTTCCTGTCCTGCCGGAGTCATGATCTCCCCCCGGCGGGCAGGCCGCCGGGCCGCCGCCGTTCCGGTGTGGTCCCATGGCCCCCGCTGCATTCTCCGGTTTCTGTCCTCACGCTCCCAACCCCTCTTCTGTGCCCAGGTATGCGGTGACCACCTGCGGGTGGGCCGTGACCTCGCGGTAACTGCCCGTGGCGATGACCTCGCCGCCGTCCATGACGACCACGCGGTCGGCAAGGTCGCGCACCACCGGCATGATGTGCTCGATGAACAGCACGCTGATGCCGCCGTCGCGCACGCTGCGGACCAGCTCCACGGCCTCGGCGGCCTCGCCGGGACGCAGGCCCGCCATCACCTCGTCGAGCAGCAGCACGCGCGGGTGGGTCGCCAGGGCGCGGGCCACCTCCATGCGCTTGTCCTGCAACAGGGTCAGCTCGTGGGCGGCGCGGTCGGCCTGATCGGCTAGGCCGGTGCGCTCCAGCAGGTCATAGGCCCGCTCGCGCGCCTCGGGCAGCCGGGTGCCGGGCATGCCGAACAGCGCCCCCACCGTCACGTTTTCCAGCACGGTCATCTCGGGAAAGGGACGCACCACCTGAAAAGCGCGGCCCAGTCCGGCGTGGCAGCGGCGTTCCATGGGCGCATGCGTGATGTCCTGCCCCAGCAGTTCCAGGCGGCCCGAACTGGGGCGATACACCCCTGAGAGCAGGTTCAGCAGCGTGGTCTTGCCCGCGCCGTTTGGCCCGATGACCGCCAGAATCTCGCCCGCATAGTGGGTGAAACTCACGTTCTGAACGGCCTTGAGGCCCCCGAAGCTCTTGCTCAGGCGCTCGGCACGCAGCACGACTTCCAGACCGGCGCTCACAGGTCCCCTCCGTGCCGGCCGCGCCGCCACAGACCCACCAGCCCGCGCGGCAACCACAGGATGCTCAGGATCAGCACCAGCCCGTAGACCACCAGATAGCCGTTCTTGACCACGTTGTGCAGCGCCTCCTCGGCCACGCGCAGCACCGTGGCTCCCAGAATGGGCCCCAGCGTGGTGTACAGCCCCCCGAAGATGCTCGTCGTGAGCGGCGCGATGGAATTGGCGAGGCTGAAGGTGTCCAGCGGATTGATAAAGAAGGTCTTGCCGGCGTACAGCACGCCCGCCACCGCCGCGAGCATGCTGGAGATAAAGAAGGCGAACAGCTTGTAGCGCACCGTGGAGACGCCGAGGACCCGCGCGGTTTCCTCGCCCTGCCGGATGGCGGCGAAGGCGTGGTGCAGCCGGGTCAGGCGCACCGCCAGACTGACCAGCACCGTCAGCGCGAGCAGGGACAGGGCAAGCAGGTACTGTCCGCGCGAATTGCCGCCCAGCAGCGCCGGAACGAGCATGCCGTTCGCGCCGCCCGCCACCGCCTCGGGCAGGTTCTGGATCACGGTCCGCACCACCTCGGTAAAGGCCAGGGTGGCGATGGCAAAATACATTCCGCTCAGGCGCATGGTCACCATGCCCAGAATCAGGCTGACCAGCCCCGCGCCCAGCGCCGCGACCGGCAGCGCCAGCGGCCACGCCAGACCGGTTTTCAGCAGCAGCGCGTAGCCGTAGGCCCCCAGCCCGTAAAACGCCGCGTGCGCGAGGCTGACCTGTCCGCTGCGCGCCAGGATGTCCCACGACAGCGCCATGATGCCGGCCACCAGCGTGAAAAAGCCGATCTGAAGCAGGAACTCACGCCGGTCGCCCAGCGGCAGGAAGGGAAAGGCAAGTGCAATCACAAAGAAGATTGCCAGCGGAACCAGCGCCACGCCGGTAAAGTCCGGGCGGCGGGCAGCGTGGCGCTTGGAGGCGGTCGCACCCATGGAATCGGCCCTCATGCGGTCCTCCGGAACGAGCGCAGCACCAGCGTGCCGAAGATCATCAGGAAGAACACCGCGTCGCTCCAGCCGCCGCCGCCCGGCACGTAGGTCTGCACCAGCGCCTCGGACACCCCCAGGATCACCGAGGCCCACAGCACGCCCGTGAGGTTGCCCAGGCCCGCCATCACGATGATGGCAAAGGCCTTCAGCGCGAAGACCAGCCCTACGGTGGGTGAGGCGAACAGCAGCACGCTGACGAGCACGCCCGCTACCGCCGCGAGTCCGCACGACACCCCGAAGGCGATCAGATACACCCGGTCCACCGGAATGCCGATGAGCTGTGCGCCGCGGCGGTTCTGGGCCACGGCGCGCATCTGGCGGCCCAGCACGGTGCGGTACAGCGTGAAGTACAGCGCTCCCAGCAGCGCGGCGGCCAGCCCGAAGGCGATGGCCTTGGGGCCGCCGATGCTGAGTTCGCCAAAGCTCAGGCTGCTCGCCTGGTACGGAGTGGTGACGGTGCGGGTGTTGCCGCCCAGCAGCATCAGCGCGAGGTTCTGCAGCAGGATGCCCAGCCCGAAGGTCAGCAGCATCTGGTTGAGTTCCGGGGCCAGCAGCACGTGCCGGATGCTTACGCGGTAGGTCAGTGCGCCCACCCCGAAGACGGCCACCGCCACGATGGGCAGCGACAGCAGCGGGTCAACGCCCAGAAAGGCGCTGGCGGCCCAGGCCATGAAGGCCCCGATCATCAGAAACTCGCCGTGCGCAAAGTTCACGATGCCCACCACGCCCACCGCCAGCGCCAGCCCCGAGGCCACCAGCGCGTAGATACCGCTTTGCAGCAGGCCATTGAGCAGGGTTTGCAGAAATAGGTCCATTCTTTCTCCGTCGTATTGCAGCGTCTTGGAACTCAGAAGATGGTTGAGGCGGGGTGGGGCGGTGTTCCCGCCCGCTCCAGTCCCCGCCCCTGCGCCCTGCCCTCAGGCAGTTCCGATGTGTTCCTGAGTTACTTGGCCCACACCAGCTGTTTCTGCGCGAACTTGATGGGATAGACCGGCACGCGGGTGTCGCCCAGGAACTGGAAGTGCAGCCAGTTGCCCGCCTTGAAGCCTTGGTACTGGGTCTTGAGGCTCTTGCTGAAGGTCAGCGGGCCGAAGGGGGTGGGCATCGAGGTCTTGGCGAGTTCGGCGGCAACCTTGTCCTTGTCGGTGCTGCCGGCCTTGTTGATGGCGGCGGCCAGCGACTTGAGGTTCACGTACGCCAGCGGCGCAAAGTACTCCTCGGTGACCGTGCCGAACTTCTTCTTGTAGGCGGTCACGAAAGTGCGGCTTTCCGGGTTGGGGCTGGTGGGCAGCCACAGGCTCAGGCCGGAGATGTTGTCGGCCAGAGGATTTTTCTCAAAGCCCACCGGCCAGCTGGGCGGCGTGCCGTAGATCAGGCCCAGCTTCAGGTTCTGCTGCTTGACCTCGGTGGCCAGCGGCAGGGCGTCGGTGTCATAGCCGACCCAGTACAGAATGTCGGGTTTGGCCGCCTTGGCCTTGGAGACCAGCGGGCCGAAGTTGCCGCTGCCGGTCTTGAACTTCTCGGTCATCACGACGTTGAACCCGGCCTTCTTGAAGGCGTCCACGGTGGCGTCGATGCCGGCGCTGCCGAAGGGGCCGTCCTCGTAGGCGATGGCGATGTTCTTGGCGCCCTGCTTGACCTTGAGGGTCTTGAAGAAGTTCAAGATGGCCTCGAAGTTGTAGTACGACCACGGGTGGTAATGAAAGAAGTACTTGTGGTCGGCGAAGGCATCCTCCACGGGCGTGGCGGCAGCCCCGATCCAGGCCATGAAGGTGTTGTACTGCTTGGCCGGTCCCGACAGCGCCACGCTGACTGCGCTGCTCACGCCGCCGGCCATGAAGTCCACCTTGTCCACCGTGACCAGCTTGACGAACTCCGGCACGGCTTTGGCCGGCGCACTGGTGTCGTCGCCGTACACCACTTCCAGGGGCTTGCCCAGCACGCCCCCGGCCCTGTTGATCTCGTCAAGCGCGAGGTCGTAGCCGTTCTTGGCCGCCTGCCCCGAAACGCTGCCGGCCCCCGAAAGGGGAAGCAGCACGCCCACCTTCACCGCACCCGCACCCGAAACCGCGAGCAGCACGCCCGTCAGAAGTAGAGTTTTCATAACGGGGGCAGTCTAGAAGGTCGGCGTCACAGCGGCGTTACACGGCCCCAGGTTCGGGCGACCGGGCGGCGCGGGGAGAGGGCAAGGCAGAGCGCGGTGTCCGGCGGCGGCCGGTCATTCGAAAGGGGCATGCCTTCCTCACCCGCTTGCCGTTATGCTCGGCACGTGCGGCGTCGTGTGATCGGTCTTGTGGTGCTTGCGGGGATGGTGGCCATCGCCTCCCCGGCTTTTCCTTTTCTGTCCCGGTACGGGGCCTTACCTCGCAAGGCCGACGGCCCTGTGACGGTGCTGCTGGCAGGCGTGACGCCCAAGTACGACGAATCGGCCCCGGTGTGGCCGTGGCCGGCCCGGCCTGAGGACTACAGCGGCCTGACCGATACCATTGTGCTCGCGCAGCTGCGCCCGAACGGAGAGGCCCACCTGCTGAGCATTCCGCGCGACACCTGGGTCAACGTGCCCGGCCACGGCTGGGGCAAGATCAACGGAGCCAACCCGCACGGCGGACCCGAGATGCTGGTCGGCGCGGTACAGCACCTGACCGGCGTGTCGGTGGACGCCTACGCCCTGCTGTCCCTGAACGCCATGCGCGCCATGACCGAGGCGGCGGGCGGCGTGACGTTGGACGTGGCCCGCGACATGAAGTACGACGATCAGGCTGGCCGGCTGCACATTGACCTCAAGGCGGGCCGGCAGCACCTCAGTGGAACCGAGGCCGAGGGATACCTGCGCTTTCGCAAGGACAACCTGGGCGACATCGGGCGCGTGGAGCGGCAGCAGAATTTCCTGGGTGCCCTGCTGAGCAAGGTGAAAAGCCCGCTGAACTGGTGGCGCCTGCCGGGCATGGTCGGCGCGGTGGACCGCAACATGAAGAGCAACCTCAGCCGGGAGCAGGTCTCTGCACTGCTGGGCGCGGCCCTGAGCGGCCCGAAAGTGTCCATGCATTCGGTGCCCGGCACCTTTGGCGGTGGGGGCACCTGGGTGGCCGACCGCGCGGAGCTGTCCCGGCTGGTCGACACGAACTTCCGTGACCCCAACGATCCGCGCCGCCTGAGCATCGCGGTGATCAACACCGCCGCCCCCGACGGCAGCGCCCGGCGCCTCAAGGCCCGGCTGGAGTCGCTGGGCTACCTGTATGTCAGCGTGGCCAACGGGCCGCAGGCCAGCGCCACCACCACCGTCACCGGGCCACAGGCCGCGCAAGTCCTGAAGGATGTGGGGCATGGTCAGGTTGTTCAGGGCGAGGGGGTGCCCGGTGCGGACGTGACCGTGCGCCTGGGCAGTGACACCCCGGCGAACTGACCGCGCCTCAGAAGGCCCGCATCACCCGGAGCGGTCCTGACTCAGCGCCCGCGCGATTTCCCGGAGTTCATCGGCGTGAAAGCGCTGACCGGTGGCATGAAGCAGTTGGCGCGCCGCGCGGTGGGTGCCCAGCGCGGACAGGTCGAGCAGGCTGGCCCCGCCGGGAGCGCTGGAGAGCTTGCCGGTCAGGTCGACCACGGTGTGGTACGGCTGGGCCAGCCCGGAAGGCAGGCCCCCGCCGGACAGCACAAGCAGATCGGCCCGCTCCGCAAGGCCGGTCAGGGCGCTGTCTCGTCGGCTCAGCGGATAGGCGCGCAGCCCGGCCGGCAGGTGACGGGTGGCCCGCTCGGCTTCCAGCGCAGTCTCGGCGGCGACCCCCACGTCCGTAAATCCCAGACGCATCAGGGGCAGCGCCAGCGCCAGGTCGTGGGCGCTGTGACCCAGCAGCAGGGCGCTGGCTCCGCGGGTGGCGTAGCCGCTGGCCTCCAGCGTGTCACTCAGGGCGTCGATCAGGGCGCAGGTGCCGTGGATGCCCGCCGCAAAGGCCACCGCGTCCACCCGGCCCACCTGCCGGGCCACGGCGTCGGGCTGGGCGACATCGGCCACGCGGAGTTCCTGGCTGGGGTGGACCAGCGCCCCGCTAAAATGCAGGGTCGCGCAGGCTTCCAGGGTGGCCCGCAGATCGTCGGTGGGCACGCTGAGCGCCACCACGCCCAGCTCCCGCAGGGCGCGTGCGGCGGCGGGGGAGTGGCCGATCAGGGCCAGGGGAGAGGGGTCCGCATGCATTGCGGCCCAGTCTAGCCCCGCGCGGCTAGGGTCACTCCGGGGTGCGCCTCCGGGCTGGGCGGTTACAGCACCCGTCGCCGCTGCTGCAGCGCCCGCCACGCACCCAGCAGCACCACAACGGTGCCGGCCACCACGCCCAGAGCCACGGTCAGCGTGTCCGGGCGGGCCAGATACACCCCCAGAAAGGCCCACAGCAGCACGGCCCCAAAGGCGTAATCCCGGAAACGCACCAGAAAGAAGGCCCCGACCAGTCCGGCCACCACCACGAGCAGCGCCGACCACGCCGGGGCGCTCAGTCCAAACACGCCAGCGGTGACGCCCCGGCTCACCAGAAAGGCCGTGATGTTCGCCATGGTCGCCACGCTGATCCATGCTAGGTACAGGCTGGCCGGCACCTGCAGCGCCCAGAACGCCCCGCCCAGCGGAGCCAGGCGGCGCACCGTCAGATACAGCCAGATCAGGCTGAGCAGCAGCGCCAGCATGATCACCACGCTGAGGCCGAGGTTGAGGCTCTGGAAGGCGAGCAGCCACGAGACGTTCAGCAGGTTGCCCAGCAGGAAGGGCCAGAACAGCGCGTCGTGGCGGGCTTCCCGCTGGGCCGGCAGGGCCTGATACACCGCGAAGACGGTCAGTCCCAGGAAGATCGGTCCCCACACCGCGAAGGTCAGGCCGGCGGGTGTAAAGGCGTTGGGCAGCGCGTCACTGACCTGCGCGTTGCTGTTGCCGAACAGCGGTAGGGCGTTGCTGAGATAGTTCATGACCAGCGTCAACAGGGTTGCCAGCACCAGCGTGATCTGCCTCGCGATTCCCGTCATGGGTCCAGCATAAGCGCAGGAGCGGCGTTCGACCGTTCGTCTGCGTTCTGTTCGATATTTCTCCCTGGCGTGCCTTCTGCGGGAGCGCCAGAGATGGGCCGGGTCCTGTGCCCGGCGCCGGGCGCTGTGTGACCGCCGCGTAACGCCTCCGGCCTACCCTCGGTCCCAGATGAACGACACAGGGGGGAGGCCGGGGCTGGAGCGGGCGGCGCTGACGGCAGGGGACAGACCGGGGGCGTGGCTGTTCTCGGCGCAGGCGACCTGGGCCGGGGTGCGCGTGCCGCTGCAACTCGGAGCACAGTCGTGGGGAACACTGAATCCGGCGCGGGACAACGCCGTGCTGGTCTGCCACTACTACACCGGCACCATGCGTGCCTCGGGCTTCAATCCCGACGGCACGCCCGGATGGTGGGCCGGGCTGGTGGGGCCGGGACGTGCGCTGGACACCGAGCGTTACTTCGTGATCTGCTTGAACACCCCCTCCAACGTGCAGGCCCATGATCCGGAGGTCGTGACCACCGGAACCGATACCCCCCACCCGGACGGTGGCGTTTGGGGAGAGCGCTTTCCAGCGTGGACCTTTGCGGACCTGCACGCCGCGCAGCTGGCCCTGATGCGGGCGCTGGGCGTGACGCGCTGGCACGCGGTGGCCGGTCCCAGCCTGGGCGGACTGCAGGCCCTGCAGTGGGCCGCCCGCACCCCCGAACTCGCGCCCCGAGTGGCGGCGGTGGCGGCCAGCCCGGTGATCGGGCCGGCGCTGCGCGGGGCGTTCTCGCCGCTGCTGCGTCAGGTGGCCCCGACTGGGGGCCTGGACGCAGCGCTGCGGCTGATCTCGTTTTTTGGTCTGGGAGCCGACGGCCTGCACAAGCTCTTTGGGGAGGCGAGTTTCGACGCCTACCTGCGGGCCCGCTCGGGCACGGCCAGCCTGCCGCACATTCTGGACATCGCGCGGCTGGTGGAGACCCACGACCTCGCGGGGGTGGCTCCGCACGGCGAGCTGTTTGCCCGCTGGGTGGGGGCCGGACTGCGGCTGCTGACCGTCAACGTGGGCGTGGACCAGTTCTTTCCAGCCGCCGAGATGCGGGCTTTCGCGCACGCCTCGGCGGCGGCGGGGGTGAACCACACCCACCTGGAATTCGCCTCGGAGTGGGGGCACCTGGGTTGCGTGCTGGATACCGGGGCCTTCGCCGCGCCGTTGCGGGCGCTGCTGGAAGCCCCGGTGGCCGCTCCGCTGGAGGTGCCGCATGCCTGAGGCGTCTGGTTCCGGGGAGGCGTCTGCGGGCGTGCTCGTGGCCGTTCATGGCAATTTTGCCTCGGCCCGCTGGTGGGACGCGCTGGTCGCTGATCCGCCCGCCGGGTGGCGCGTGCTCGCTCCGGACCTGCCGGGGTTTGCGGGGACGCCGCACGCCGGAGAGGTCAGCATCAGCGGCTACGCCGACTGGCTGGGCCGCTGGCTCGACGAGCAGCAGATCACCCGCCCGGTGCTGCTGGGCCACTCGCTGGGCGGCGCGGTGGTGCTGGAACTGACGGCCCGGCAGCCGCAGGAGGTCGCCGGAGTGGTGCTGGCGGCGGCGGCGCCGCTGTCGGGGCTGGTCACGCCCGAGGAGAACTATCCGGTGCTGGAAATGATGCGCGGCGCGCCGGCCCTGCGCGAAGCCAGTCTGGGTGCGCTGTTTCCGTCCGGAAAACCGCAGAATTTTGCGGCTCTGGTGGAGGATGCCGGGCGCATGGCCCCCACGCACTACAGCGGCAACGCCCGCGCGCTGGCCGCGTGGGGCATGGACCCGCAGCGTCTGGGCGGCGTTCCGCTGCTGGTGCTGGGCGGCGAACTGGACGCCCTGGTCACCCCGGCGATGGTGCGTGCCCAGGCCGAGGCGCTGAACACCGGGGCGCACATCGTTCCTGGGCGCGGGCACGGCTTTCCACAGGAGGCCGCCGCAGAATTCCGGGCGCGGCTGGAACCGTTTCTGGCCGGGTTACCGGCCGCACATTAAGGCCTTCCCGTACACTGGGCGGCACACACAGGAGGGCACATGGATAAGGTTTACGCGGGCGCGACCGAGGCGCTCAGGGACATCGTGCAGGACGGACAGACCGTGGCAGTGGGGGGCTTTGGCCTGTGCGGCATTCCCGAGGCGCTGATCGTGGCGCTGCGCGATTCGGGGGCAAAGGACCTCACCGCCGTGAGCAACAACGCGGGCGTGGACGGCTGGGGCCTGGGTCTGCTGCTGCAGACGCGCCAGATCCGGAAGATGATCTCCAGCTACGTCGGAGAGAACAAGGAGTTCGAGCGCCAGTACCTCGCCGGGGAACTGGAACTGGAGTTCACGCCGCAGGGCACCCTGGCCGAGCGAATGCGCGCCGGCGGCGCGGGCATTCCCGGCTTTTACACCAAGACCGGTGTGGGCACGGTGGTCGCCGAGGGCAAGGAGCACAAGGACTTCGACGGCGTGACGTACATCCTGGAACGCGGCATCGTGGCGGACCTGAGTCTGGTCAAGGCCTGGAAGGCCGACCGCTCGGGCAATCTGGTGTACCGCAAGACCGCGCGCAACTTCAACCCGATGGCCGCCACCTGTGGCCGGGTCACGGTGGCCGAGGTCGAGGAGATCGTGGAGGTGGGGCAGCTTGACCCCGACGAGATCGATACCCCCGGCATCTACGTGCAGCGGGTGGTTCTGAACGCCACGCCCGAGAAGCGCATCGAGCAGCGCACGGTCCGGGCTAGTGCGCCCGCGTCCTCCGCCGCCGGAGCCGAGGTCTGAGATGGGCTGCCTGAAGCTGAGGTGCGACCCTTCGTCGTGTTTGCCCAAGACCACTCGTCTGTGGAGGTTGTGATGCCCTGGAACAGAGACCAGATGGCGGCCCGCGCCGCCCGTGAATTGCAGGACGGCTATTACGTGAACCTGGGCATCGGCCTGCCTACGCTGGTGGCCAACCACATCCCTGAGGGAGTCAGCGTGATGCTGCAGTCGGAAAACGGGTTGCTGGGCATCGGACCTTTTCCCACCGAGGAACAGGTCGACCCCGATCTCATCAACGCGGGCAAGCAGACGGTAACCGCGCTGCCCGGCGCGAGCTTCTTTTCCAGTGCCGACTCCTTTGCCATGATCCGGGGCGGCCACGTGAACCTCGCCATCCTGGGGGCCATGCAGGTCAGCGAACACGGCGACCTCGCCAACTGGATGATTCCGGGCAAGATGGTCAAGGGCATGGGCGGCGCAATGGATCTGGTGGCGGGCGTGCAGCGCGTGGTGGTCTTGATGGAACATGTGGCCAAGGGCGACGCCCACAAGATTCTGCCCGAGTGCAACCTGCCCCTGACCGGGCAGCGCGTGGTTGACCGCATCATCACCGATCTGGCGGTGCTGGACGTCACTGAGGACGGGCTGAAGCTGGTGGAGCTGGCCCCCGGCGTCACGCTGGAGGAAGTGCGCGCGAAGACCGGAGCAGCCATTCGGGAATAGGTCCAGATTCTGCATGGACGTCAGATGCCCCGGCCGGTTCCTGAAATGGAATGGGCCGGGGCGTTCTGGTGTTGCTTGGCACATCCAGTCATTGGGTTGCTGAATGACCCCAGTGTGGCCGGTTCCGACGGGGCGTGGGCCGCGCCCTGTCCAGTCGGAACCGGTGTCATGACGGGCCATCTGGCCCAGCTTTACGCCAGCTTTTGGAGTCTCGTGGGGCACCACGGCACGCTGTGGCCTGTACCCCCTTGCCACAGCGCCCCGCCGTCTGCTAATCTGCGCCCCGCTGAGGGGGCTTAGCTCAGCGGGAGAGCATCCGCTTTGCAAGCGGAGGGTCTGGGGTTCGAATCCCCAAGCCTCCACCAAGAAAAACCGCGCTGAGAAGCGCGGTTTTCTTTTGCTTATTTTTGCCCAGCGGGGGGCGTGACCAACGCGTGGCCAACCGGCTCTCAGTTCACTACCTTGGGTCGCGCCTTGACCAACTCCGACAGGTTCACGGCCCGCTCTTGGTGCTCGCTCTGGTACACCCTCCGGTAGACGTCCGCCGTGAAGCTGGGCCGCGAGTGGCCAAGCTTCACGCTCACCACCTCCACCACGCCCCCCCGCAGCATCGGCAAGGCGTGCGGGTGCCGCAGCCGAACACACTTCCTCCCGGCTGCGTTGCTGGGGCAAAAGCCACCGCGCACAACCGAAGGCATCTCCAGTTCTGCGCGGTTCTGGGCTACAGCGTTCCGTGCTGTGTCCTGAGGGTGCTCAGCCTCAGTCGGTGTAGGCTCCCACCGCCGCGCTGCTCACCAGCTTGGCGTACTTGGCCAGCACACCGCGCTTGTAGCGGGGTTCAGGGGCGACCCAGGCCGCCCGGCGGCGCTCAAGCTCGGCGGCGTCCACCTGCAGCGTCAGTTCGCAGGTCTCGGCATTGAGCTCGATGGTATCGCCCTCCTCGACCAGCGCGATGGGACCGCCCACGTAGGCCTCAGGAGCCACGTGGCCTACGACCAGTCCGAAGGTGCCGCCCGAGAAGCGCCCGTCCGTGATCAGGCCCACGCTGTCGCCCAGGCCCTTGCCGATGATGGCCGAGGTGGGGGAGAGCATTTCCCGCATGCCCGGTCCGCCTTTGGGCCCCTCATAGCGGATGACCAGCACGTCGCCGGGGTTGATGCGGTCTTCCATGATGGCGGCCATGCTCTCCTCCTCGCTGTTGAAGACGCGGGCGGGGCCGGTGATCTTGATGCTCTTGAGGCCGCTGATCTTGGCGACGCTGCCCTCGGGCGCGAGGTTGCCGCGCAGGATGGCGAGGTGACCCTGGGCATACAGCGGCTGGTCGTAGGGCCGGATCACGTCCTGTCCGGCATCGGGTGTGTCCTGCTCGTCGGCCAGGTTCTCGGCCACCGTCTTGCCCGTCACCGTCAGGCAGTCGCCGTGCAGCAACCCCTCCTTGAGCAGCATCTTCATCACGCGCGGAATGCCGCCCACCACGTGCAGGTCGGTGGCTACGTACCGCCCACTGGGCTTGAGGTCGCAGAACACCGGGGTCGCCTCGCGGATCCGCTCGAAATCGGCCAGGGTCAGGTCAATGTCGCAGGCGTGGGCAATCGCCATCAGGTGCAGCACGGCGTTGGTGCTGCCGCCCACCGCCATGATCACGGTGATGGCGTTCTCGAAGGCCTGCTTGGTCAGGATGTCCTTGGGACGAATATCGTGCTCGATCAGCTTCAGGAGGGCGCGGGCGCTGTCGGCGCTGGAGGTGGCCTTCTCGGCGTCCACGGCGCTCATGGTGCTGGAGTACGGCAGGCTCATGCCCATCGCCTCGAAGGCGCTGCTCATGGTGTTGGCGGTGTACATGCCCCCGCAGCTGCCGTTGCCGGGACACGCGCGGCGCTCGATCTCGTTGAAGTCCTCGCGGCTCATCTTGCCCGCCCCCAGCGCACCGACCGCCTCGAACACGCTGACGATGGTCAGGTCCTGACCGTTGTAGTGGCCGGGCTTGATGGTGCCGCCATAAACAAAGATGGCCGGGATGTTCAGGCGGGCAATCCCGATCATCGCGCCGGGCATGTTCTTGTCGCAGCCGCCCACCACGATCACGCCGTCATGCGACTGTCCCCGGCTGACCGTCTCGATGCTGTCGGCAATCACCTCACGGCTGACCAGGCTGCATTTCATGCCCTCGGTTCCCATGCTGATGCCGTCCGAGACTGTGATGGTGCCGTACACCTGCGGCATGCCGCCGCCCTCGTGGATGGCGTCGGTGATGTGGCCCGCCAGCTCACCCAGACCGTTGTTGCACGGCGTGATGTTGCTCTGGGCGTGCGCCACCCCAATGATCGGTTTCTCAAAATCGCCGTCCTGAAAGCCCACGGCCCGCAACATCGCACGGTTGGGAGCACGCGCGTCTCCCTGCGTGACGTGGTGGCTGTTCCAGTTCAGCTTGCGTTTGCGGGCGGTGTCGGTCATGCCCCAGACTAGCGTCGCCCGCACCGTCAGGGCGGTGGGCGGCACAGACAGGTGCGGCAGCGAAAGGGACGGGACGCCGCACAGGGCCGTGTCAGAGCAAAAGAGCGGTGTCAGAGCAAAGGAGTGGAGCTGGGGCGCGCGCCCCAGCTCCACTCCCTATGCTCCGTGTTCCCTGTTTACTTGCTGGCGGGAGCCGGGGTGACCGTGACCACTTCCGGGAAGGACTCGGTGTTCAGTCGGGCAACCTGCGCGTCCAGGTACTTCTGGGCGGCTTCCTGGGAGAGCTGCTGGCGGATGACCGGCGCAGCCTCGGCCAGCGGCACCGCGCCCGCCGGGGTGCGCTTGGTCACCATCAGAATGTGGAAGCCGAACTGCGACTGCACCGTCTGGAGCTGGCCCACTGGACCCTTGAAGCTGGCCTGATCGAACGTCTCGACCATCTGTCCGGGTTCGAAGCAGCCCAGGTCGCCGCCCTGCGCCGCGCTGCCGGGGTCCTTGCTCTTCTCGGCGGCGACCTTGGCGAAATCCGCGCCGCCCTGCAGGTTCTTCACGAGGGCCTGGGCCTCGGCCTGGGTGGGCACCAGGATGTGCTTGACGCAGGCTTCGGCCTCGCGGGCAAACTTGTCGCGGTTGAGGTTGTAGTACCCGGCCACCACGGCGTCTCCGAACGTGAAGCGGTCCTGGATGCCCTGCAGGTAGGCATTCACCACCGACTGGCGTGTCAGCTCGGCGCGCAGCTCCTCGGGGGTGCTGTAGCCGGTCGCGGCCAGGGCCTGTGCAAAGGCCTCATCGGTCTCGAAGTTGGCGCGGGCGTCATTGAACTGCTGTTCCACCGCCGCCGTGTCCACCTTGTTGCGGCCCATGGCGATCTGGGTGATGGCCCGGTCGCGCAGGTACTGCTTGAGGTAGGACGGACGCGCCTCGGCGAACTCGGCCAGGTAGGACTCCTCGAAGGGAATGCCCTGGGCGTTGACCACCCGCGCGGCGGCCAGCCGGAAGGCCCGGTCAAAGTCGGCCAGCGTGTAGGTCTCGCTGCCCACCTTGCCGACCACGGCCGCCGGATCGCCGGTGCTGACGGGGGTCTGAGGGACTGGAGTGGGCGTGGCTGGGGTCTGGGTGGCCGGGCTGGTTGAGGCAGGCGCCGTGGGAACGACGGGAGGTGCCGCCGGGGTCGTCTGGGCCAGGGCGACGCCGCCGAGCAGCGCCAGGGTCAACAGAAGTTTTTTCACATCCGGCAGTTTAGCCTGCCCGACAGTGAGGAAAGGAAGGAAAGGCGCAGTGCCCGGCGAAGCGGGCGGGGCCCTGCTACAATCCGCCGCGTGCGCCTGAAGCTTGTCGAGACCACCGATTCCCGCGTCTATGACGACGCTGTACAGGGACTGCCGATCACCAGCGCGCTGCAGGGCTGGGGCTACGGTGAGGCCCGCCGCGCGCTGGGACAGACGCCGGTCCGTTACCTGATCACGCAAGGTGGCCGCACGGTGGGGGCGGTCCAGCTGATCCGCAAGCGGCTGGTGCCGGGGTTCAGCACGCTGTATGCGCCGCGTGGTCCGGCGCTGGAGACTCTGGATCTGCTGCCCGAGGTCGCCGCCGCCATCAAGGCCGTGGCGCGTCCCAGCGACGCCGTGCTGAAGATCGAGCCGCCCGTTCCCATACCGGCCGACGGCAGCGCGATCATTCCCGAGGCGTATGGCCCGTTTCGCCGCGCCGAATCCGAGCAGCCGGAGCACACCATCGTGGCCGACCTGACCCGCAGCGAGGACGAGCTGTTTGCCGGGCTGCACAGCATGGCCCGCCGCAACGTGCGCACCGCCCAGAAGCTGGGCGTGGTGGCCGGCCGCGACGACGACTTCGATGCGTTCTGGGAGATCTTCACGGCCACCAACGAGCGGGCCAAGCTCGGCGCGTTTCCGCGCAGGTACTACGAGACCATGCTGCGCGAGGGCAACGCCCACGGCGGCGAAGCCTACATCGTGCTGTCACGCCATGAGGGCCGGGCCCTCGCCGGAGGCTTTTTTCTGGCGATGGGTACGGGCACGTCCTACCTGTTCGGCGGCAGCGTCCGCGATGACCGTGTGGACGCTGCGGGCCAGCCGCTCAAGGACGCCAAGGCTCCCGATGCCTTTTACTGGAACGCCCTCCTGGACGCCAAACGGCGCGGCTACCAGCTGTTCGACTTCTGGGGCATTCCGCGCAAGCTGGACGAGGAGAAGCATTCCTTTGGCGTGTTCAAGATGAAGCTCAAGTTCAGCGAGCAGCGGGTGTGGTACCCGGCCTATGACCTGCCCCTGAACGCCGCCGCCCCCGCCATCGTGAAGGCCCTGCGCTGGCGCAAGACCCAGAACAACAAGCGCAAGCGCGGCAGCGCCGACGACGTGCTGTAACGGGGGCGACCTGCCCCACCTCAGGGTGTGGGCTTGTCATCCTTGATGTAACACGCCTTGGCCTTGCCGGGCACCGGGTCCGAACCCCACTCGGCCACCGTGCAGCGGAAGCCGTCGGTGGTCAGGCCCGACAGGTAGCGGCCGGCCGCGCCGAAGGCCACCTGCTTCTGGCCGCTGAACTTGCATTCCTGACCCTCCAGCACGCAGAAACGGTAGCCGGCCGGTCCGGTGGGAGGTGGGGTCTGGCCCGTTGCGGACGTTCCCGCTGAACCGGAGGCCAGCGCCACGCCCAGTTTGCCCAGGGCTCCGGGCAGGTTGATGACGCCGTAGCCGGTCTGGTTGTCCTTCTTTCCCTTGTTCGAGGCACTTTGAAACAGCGCCTGCTTGAGGTCGGGGACGCTGCTGCCCGGCTTTGCGCCCATCATCACGGCCACCGCGCCGGCCACGATGGGCGCGGCCTGCGAGGAACCGGAGAGGACGCCGTACTTCCCGCCGGGAAAGCTGCTGGTGATGGCCACCCCCGGCGCAGCCACGTCCGGCTTGATGAAACTGCCCTCGATGGCTCCGCTCCACTTCACCGGGCCGCGGCTGCTGAAGGAGGCCACCTTGCCCCCGGTGTCCACCGCCCCCACCCCCACGGCATCGGGAATGTTGCCAGGGCTGCCGGTGCTGCCCGGCTGCGGGCCAAAATTACCCACGGCGAACACCGGGACCACCCCGGCCCGCAGCATGTTCTGTACCGGTACCACGAAGGCGTCGGAGGTGCCCGGCAGGCCCAGGCTCATGCTGACCACATTCGCCCCATCGTCGGTATCGGCATTGTTGTCGGGGTCAAGGACCCACTGCATCCCGGCGATCACCTGCGCGAAGGTGCCCTCGCCGCCGGGCAGCACCAAGGCGCTGATCAGCCGGGCCTCCGGGGCGATGCCCACCGTCTTGCCGACGAGCAGGCCCGCCGTGTGGGTGCCGTGCTGCTCGCTGTCGTGGGGTTTGCTGCCGGTCACGCGGTCCCCGTTGGCATCGAACTCGGCAAAGGCCATGAGTTTGCCCTTCAGCTCTGGATGCGAGGCGTCGATGCCGGTGTCGAGGTGCCCGATGCGGACGCCGCTGCCCTTGAGGCCGGCGGCCCAGGCCTGTGGAGCGCCCACCGCCCGCAGGGGGTCGGGCGTGCCGGTGGGCGCACTGGCCGCGCTGAGGGCCTTGACTGTGGAGGCCTGCACCTTGGGAAGCTGCACCTTGAAGTTCTCGAACACCTCGTCGACCACCGGCAGGGTCGAGAGCTGCAGCGCCTGTACCGGCGAGAGCTTGAGGTACACCGACTGGTAGAGCCACAGCTCGGCGCCGCCGCGCTTCATCGCGGTGTTCACGAAGCCGGCCTTTGGTCCTAGGGCGGCCAGGGTGTTCTTGAGCTGCCGCCGCAGCGCCTTGAACGACTGGCGACCCTGGGCGTTGTCGGCGTCGCTGAAACCGAAGCGGACGATCACCCCGGTGGGAGCGTTGTCGTGGGCCCGCACCTTGTCGAGCAGGCCGGCGGACAACCGTCCCGCCGAGGCGCCGGTCAGGCCGGTCAGGGCCAGCAGGCCGGAGAGCATCAGGAGTCCACGTTTCATCTTCCCCCACGCTAGGCGCTGGGGGCTGACCTGTCTTGAATTGCCCGTGAGGAAGGCTTAAGGGGCAGTCAGCGTGGCGTCATGAGGAGGGAGAACGGGGGGGGCGTGGGCAGGCGCCTTCCCCCAGGGCCCGGTCAGGACCGGTCGGTCAGGCCGTGTTTGAGCACCGCCGCGAGTTCGCGGGTGCCGACCGCCTGCAACTCGTCAAGTTCAGCGGCCACGGCCCGCAGCGCCGCCCGGACCGCCTCGGCGTCGCGGGCCTGCGGGCCGCTCAGGCGGTGCACACACGCCTGCACGCTGAAATGGGCCTCGGGCAGCCCGGCGAGCTGGGCCCCGGCCCCGGCGTGCCGCGCCCCCAGCAGCGCGCCGAGCATGCCGACCTCCTCGCTGCGGCGCATCAGCTCGCGCTGAAAGGTGCGGTCCTTGATGCCCGTGATCACGTCCCACGCCGCGTCGGACAGCGCAGTCTGGGGTGAGGCGGGCCGGGCCGCCTCCACGCTCAGGGTCTCGCCGGCGCGCCACAGCCGCGTGAACAGGCCCTGGCGGCCCTCCATCCAGTGGGTCTCAAAGTCGCGGGCATCCTCGATGAGGACCTTGAGCCGGGCGAAGGGAGCGTCGGCGGACACACGCGGTCCGTCGGGCAGGGTGCCCCACATGCTCAGGCCGCGGTCATCAGTGGCGCGCATGACCTCGTAGGCCGCCGAGATCTGCGCCGCTCCGTCGCTCAGGTGGGCGGTTACATGTCCATCGGTGAGCAGGGCGATGTCGCTGCCCTCGTCGCGGCGGACCACGCGGGCCTCGTGGCGCAGGTGGTGCAGGCCCAGGCCCCAGCGGTCATGGGCAAGCTGCAGCGCCGCCGTCAGGGCCGTGTCCAGCTCGTCGCCGGACAGCTCGCCTCCGGCGTTCAGCGTCCGGAACTGCGGCGGCAGGCCCGCGCTGCCCAGCAGAGCGTCGAAGGCGGTGAAAGGGTCGGAGGTCGTGCGGGATTCCCGGCTCTGTTTGACTCGTGCCATAAGGGCTCTATTCTGCCCTGAACAGAGCGGGAGGATGGCAACCCAGGCACAGCGCGTGAGCATGACGGGCGAGCCGGCAGGGTCCGGGCCACGGATGGAGACCGGCAGGCCAGGGCAGCTGATCCCCGGATTCCACCTTTATTTCTGTTCCTGACGTTCCGCCCACCGCGCCGCGCCGATCAGTCCGGCGTCTGCCCCCAGTTCGGCGTGGACCACCCGGGGCTGGTAACGCGGTGGAAAGTGCGCGAGCTGCCCGCGCACCCGTTCCAGATACCCGGCCCGCAGCCCCACGCTGCCGCCCAGCGCCACGGTGGTGACGCCCAGCAGCGCGGCCACATCGGCGATCTTCCATGCGATCAGGGCGGCTGAGCGGCGATAGGGGGTGTCGGCCTCAGGGTTGCCCGTCTCGGCGGCGTCGGCCAGGGCGCGGGCATCGTTCAGGCCCAGCGCCCGGGCCTGAAGCCCCAGCGCGGTGCCGCTGGTCTCGAATTCCAGCGGTCCCAGCCGTCCCAGCGCAGCGACCTCTGTGCCTTCTCCCCAGGCGGCGGGCACGCTGACAAACCCCAGTTCGGCGTCCAGGCCGTTGCCCACCAGATGCAGCCGCCCGCCGAGCACCAGTCCGGCTCCCACCCCGGTGCTGACGGTCACGAACATGAATTCACGGGTCCCCCGGCCCGCCCCGGCCACGTACTCACCCCAGGCGGCGGCGCGGGCGTCGTTGAGCACCGCGCACGGCAGGCCCAGCCCCGCGTGAATGGCCTGGGCCAGGGGCACGTCGGTCCAGCCGGGAAAGGTGTGGATGGCGGTGGCGGTGACCTTGCCGCCGGCCACCGCGCCCGCACAGGCCACGCCCACCGCCGCCGCCGCAGGGGCCAGCGGGGCAGCCAGCGCCTGAGCCGCGCCGATCACAGCGTCCGGGGTGCTGGGCTTGGGGGTGCGGACTTCCCGGCGCTCAACGATGCGGCCAGCCTCAATCACCGCCGTCCGGATGGACGTGCCGCCAATATCGAGGGCGAGCAGGGCAGGGGAAGGGGTATCAGAGGGCACAGGGCATTACAGCACGCGGCTGTGGAGGCGCGGCGCGCGTACTCTGGCCCCCGATTTACGGCAGCCGCGCCAGCAGGGCACTCAGTGAATCGCCTTCCAGCCGGTACGCGCCCAGACGGGCAGGCAGCAGCAGAGTGTCCAGCGGTCCCAGGGACCACGTCTCTCCGCCCGCGATGACCCGCCCCTCGCCGTGGATCACGGTCAGAACGTGAAAGCTCTCGCCCCGCGTATCGAGGTCCATCCCTTCCGGTCCGGACCGCAGGTCTTCCAGCACGAAATACCCGCTGCGCACCCGCTCGCGGCGCTCGCCGGGGGACAGGGGGGCGCCGGCCTGGACCCGCGCCGTGCGGGGGGCCGTCACGGCGGCGCTCTGGGTGAGGTGCAGGGCACGCCCCGCGCTCGCCGGACGGTCCCAGTCGTAGACGCGGTAGGTCGTGTCGCTGGTCTGCTGCACCTCATACAGGAACAGGCCCGGTCCCAGCGCGTGCAGGGTTCCGGCCGGCACCAGGAGCGCGTCGCCTGACTGGACTCCGTGGTAGGCCGCGTGGTCCATCACCTGTCCGGACAAAATCGCGTTCCGCAGGGCCAGCGCCTGGGTGCCCTCCCTGACTCCCGCGATCACGCGGGCCTGCGGCGCGGCGTCCAGGATGTACCACGCCTCGGTCTTGCCCAGCTCGCCGGGGCCGACCAGTTGCGCGGCCTGGGCGTCGTCCGGATGAACCTGCACGCTCAGCCACTCGGCGCAGTCGAGCAGTTTGATCAGCAGCGGAAAGCGGATGCCGTGGGCGCGGCGGCCCAGCAGATCACCGCCGTGTTCGCGGGCGAGGTCACCCAGGCGCTGGCCGTCCAGGGGACCGCCCTGCACCCGGCTGTCCTCGTGCACCATCCACGCCTCACCGAGGGGCGAGCCGTCCTGAGCACGGCCCAGACGGGTTCCGCCCCACACCCGGGCGGCGGTGGAGACGCTCAGGCGCAGCGGGTGCGTCAGGGCGTTCATGCTCAGCGGTTGGGGCGGCGCACCGCCGCCATGATCAGGGCGAAGGCGATGATGACCGTCAGGTAGCTGATCAGCGAGGCGGCGGGGCTGAACAGCGGGTTCAGCACGTCCAGCGAGAACTTGTAGATGGCGAACGGCACCGCCCAGCCCAGGGCGAAGTAGACGGCGCGGCGCAGAAAGTCGGGCGTGACGGCGGCCATCGGGAAGTAGCGCATGGGCACCAGCATGGCCGGAATCAGCAGCAGCTGCGCGAGATAGAACCAGACCGGCAGCCGCGCAAAGCCGTATTCCAGGCCGCCAAAGACGACGTTCAGCGCGGCGATGATGAGACCGGTCACCAGGGCGGTGCGGGGCAAGAAGGCATTCACACCCGGCATGCTGCCACAGCGGGGCGTGGCAATGGTCCATTCCGGCCTGGAGTTCGGCAGTCCGCTGTGTACACGGACCAGGCCCTCACCGTTCGCCGGGGGCCCTCACACACCATCGGGTGGCCCGGGGGGGGGCAGGACATCAACAAAATGTTCCACTGTCGGGAACGGGTCATAGAAATAGAACGGCAGCAGTTGTGTGCGCCACAGTTCATACTCGGAGCTGTGGCGAAAGCCGACGGTATGGTCCTCCACAGTGTTCCACCACACGAGCAGGGCGTAGCGGTGGTCTTCTTCCACACCGCGCTGCAACTCGTGGCGGATGTAGCCCTGCGTGCCGGTCAGCAGGGGCAGCGCCGCCGTGAAAGCCGCCTCAAACTCGGCCGTCTGACCGGGGCGGATGGGCAGCAGTGCGAGTGCCAGGACCATGCTTGCCTCTTGTGTACTGGGGAGAAGGGAGTGAAGAGGGCCGGGAAAGGAGGACAGGGCATCTGACTGCCCCCGGCGGGGCCTGTGTCCATGTGGTTCTCTTCGGAGTATAGACCGGGCCCCCATGATTCGGCCGTGCCGGAAAGAGGGGCTGGAAAGTTGGAACGGCACGGCGCGGGTGGCACCATGCGGAGCAGGCTTTTCCAGAGCGGAGCTCACTCTGGACCATGTGAAGGGAGGGGCCCAAGGTGCTGGCCCCTCCCGGAAGTGAAGTCGCTGCAGCGTGTCCGGGGTTCAGATGCGCCCAGGCGCAAACTCTCCCTGGCGGCGCTCGGCCCCCAGGCCCGCCACGATCATGTTCTGAACACGGATCCACGCGCGGGCGCTGGCCTCCACCACGTCGGTGGCGACGCCCAGACCGTGCAGGAGCGTCTCGCCGTGGCGGGCGCTGACGCTGACCTCGCCCAGCGCGTCGCCGCCCTGCGTGACGGCCTGGATGCGGTAGCTCTCCAGGGTGGGGCTCATGCCGGTGATCTTGTTGATCGCCTGGAAAGCCGCCTCGACCGGGCCGTCGCCGTGGGCGGTGGCGTCCACCGGGCCGTCGGGCGTCTGCAGCCGCACAAAGGCCACCGGGGTCATGTTCATGCCGGACGTGATCTGGAAGCCTTCCAGGCTGAAGGTCTGCGGCACGTCGCTGCGGGCGTCCACCAGGGCGCGCAGGTCGTCGGCGAAAATCTGGCCCTTGCGGTCGGCCAGGTCCTTGAAGCGCCCGAACAGGTGCTGGACCTTGTCGTCGGGCATCTCGGCGTAGCCCAGATCGGTCAGCGCCTTGCGAAAGGCGGCCCGGCCCGAGTGCTTGCCCATCACCAGCACGGCGGCCTCGCGGCCCACCAGCTCGGCATTCATGATCTCGTAGGTCTCACGCGCCTTGATCACCCCGTCCTGATGAATGCCCGATTCGTGCGCGAAGGCATTGTCGCCCACGATGGCCTTGTTGGGCTGCACCGGCATTCCGCTCAGGCGGCTGACCAGCCGGGAAGCGCGGTACAGCTCGCGGGTGCGGATGCCGGTCTGGTAGCCGTAGTGGTCGGCGCGGGTGTGAAAGGCCATCACGATCTCTTCCAGGCTGGCGTTTCCGGCCCGCTCTCCGATGCCGTTGATGGTGCACTCGATCTGCCGCGCTCCACCCTCGGCCGCCGCGATGGAGTTGGCGACCGCCATGCCCAGGTCATCGTGGCAGTGGCTGCTCAGGATGACGTGCGCGGGCAGTTCGCCCTTCAGGTAGGCAAACAGCTCGCGCATCTCCTGGGGCGTGGTGTAGCCCACCGTATCGGGAATGTTGATGGTGGTGGCCCCCGCTTCTACCGTCGCCTTGAAGATCCGGCTCAGGAAGGCCCAGTCGCTGCGGGTGGCGTCCTCGGCGCTGAATTCCACGTCGTCCACGAAGGACCGGGCCAGCGTCACAGCCTGCACGGCGCGCTCGACCACCGCGTCGGGTTCCAGGTTCAGTTTTTTCGCCATGTGGATCGGGCTGGTGGCGATAAAGGTGTGGATGCGGGGTTTCTCGGCCGCCTCGACTGCTCGGGCCGCCGCCTCGATGTCGGCCCGTCCTGCGCGCGCCAGTCCCGCGATGATCGGGCCGCGCACCTCCCGCGCGATGCGCGAAACGCCTTCCAGGTCGCCGGGGCTGGCGATGGGAAACCCGGCCTCGATCACGTCCACGCCCATCTTGGCCAGCTGATGCGCAATCTCGAGCTTCTGTGAGTGGTTCAGGGCCACGCCGGGAGACTGCTCGCCGTCCCGCAGGGTGGTGTCAAAGATGCGGATGCGGTCGGTGCTCTGCGGCTGAACACTCTGTGGTTGAGCACTGTGCGGCTGGGTCATGGCAACTCCTGTACGGCTGGATCGAGAAACGGGCCGGAAGACGAACAAAGCAAAGCCCCCGAAGGGAAGTTCCTCCGGGGGGCTGGGGCGGCCTGACTTCCTGGCCGTTCACTCCACCGGAGGACGGATAAGAAGAAGCAGGCCGAAACTGGACATGGAGTGACTGTACCGGCTGACGGGCCAGACTGACAAGAGGGTCGTCTAGCCGCAGGCTGCCTTAGACTTCCAGTTCCTTCTTGGAGATGAAGGGCATCATGTCGCGCAGTTCCTTGCCCACGGTCTCGAGCTTATGGTCGCGCATCTTGGAGCGCTGCTCGTTCATGTAGGGGAATCCGTTCTCGGCGTCATCGATGAACTTCTGGGCGAAACGGCCCTGCTGGATGTCGGTCAGCACGTCCTTCATGGTGGCCTTGGTCTCATCCGTGATGATGCGCGGGCCGGTCACGTAGTCGCCGAACTCGGCGGTGTTGGAGATGCTGTGGCGCATGCCCTCGAAGCCCTTTTCGTAGATCAGGTCCACGATCAGCTTGACCTCGTGCAACGTCTCAAAATAGGCGATCTCGGGCTGGTAGCCGGCTTCTACCAGCGTCTCGAAGCCCGCCTGGATCAGGTGGGTGACGCCGCCGCACAGCACGCTCTGCTCGCCGAACAGGTCGGTCTCGGTTTCTTCCTTGAAGGTCGTTTCCAGCACGCCCGCACGGGTGCAGCCGATGCCGCGGGCGTAGGCCAGCGCGATCTCACGGGCATGGCCCGTGGCGTCCTGTCCCACGGCGAAGATGCCCGGCATGCCGGCGCCGTCGGCGTACACGCGGCGCAGCATGTGGCCCGGCCCCTTGGGGGCAACCAGGAACACGTCCACACCGCTGGGCGGCTTGATGCGTCCGAAATGCACGTTGAAGCCGTGCCCGAAGGCCAGCGCCTTGCCGTCACTGAGGTGGGGGGCAATGCTCTGCTCATAGGTCGCGGGTTGCTGTTCGTCGGGAATCAGCAGCATCACCACGTCGGCCTCGCGGGTAGCGTCCTCGATGCTCGCCACGCGCAGCCCGGCCTGTTCCGCCTTGGCCTTGCTGGAGCTGCCGTCGCGCAGGCCGACCACGACATTGAAGCCGCTGTCGCGCATGTTCTGGGCGTGGGCGTGCGCCTGCGAGCCGTAGCCGATGATGGCGATCAGTTTGTCCTCGATGGGGGCGGTGTCCACGTCGCGGTCGTAATACATTTTTGCTGCCATGTGGGGGATTCTCCTACAAAATTGTGGGCTGGCGGGGAATGTGGGCTAGGGGAGAGGCGGGTGGGCAGGGGTATCTCCGCTGACAGCGGGCCGGTTGCGGCTGCCCTGGGTGTGCTGGAAGTGCCCCGACTGGCGGGCAAATTCCACACCCGCTCCCGAAGCCGGGCGCCGCAAAAAGTGGGCCGCCCCACCACGGAGCGGCCCACCAGAACATTTGGGAAGGTACAGAACCCGGCTCAGGCCTGCTGCACTTCCACCATCTCGCTGGCCTCGACGATGTCGCCGACCTCCACGCCGTCCCAGTCCAGGTTGATGCCACACTCGTAGCCGCTCTGAACCTCGCGCACGTCGTCCTTGATGCGCTTGAGGCCCACCAGCGTGCCCTCGTAGACGGTTTCCTTGCCTCGCGTGACCTTGGCCTTGGCGTTGCGCTTCAGGCTGCCGTCGGTGACATAGGACCCGGCGATGTTGCCGAAGCGCGGGTGCTTGATGACCATGCGGACCTCGGCGCGGCCCAGGTACTTCTCCTCGAACACGGGCTCGAGGTTGCCCTTGATCAGGCGGTCGACCTCGTCAATGAGTTCGTAGATGATGCGGAAGGACTTGATGTCCACACCCTTGTTGTCGGCGATCTTGGTGACGCTGCCGGGGGCCGTGACGCTGAAGCACAGGATGGTCGCCTCGGCGGTGCCGGCGAGCAGCACGTCGCCCTCGGTGGGAGCGCCGATGCCCGCGAGCATCACGTTGATCTTGACGTCCTCGGACTCCTTGCGGGCCAGGATGCCCTGAATGGCCTCCACGCTGCCCTGGGTGTCGGCACGCAGAATCAGGTTGACGGTGCGCACGCTGCTCAGCGGCCCCATCATCTCTTCCAGGGTCAGTTTGCGCTGCACCTGGGCGTTCTCGGCGTCGCGGCGGTCGCTGGCGCGGCCGGCGATCACTTCACGCGCGGCGTGCTCGTTCTTGGCGCTGCTGACCTTCTCGCCGCTGGTGGGCACCTCGCTGAAGCCCAGGATCTGCACCGGGGTGGATGGGCCCGCTTCCTTGATGCGCGCTCCGGCGCTGTCGGTCATGGCCTTGATCTTGCCGTAGTTCTCGCCCACGACCAGGAAGTCGCCGACGTGCAGCGTGCCCTCCTGGACCATCACGGTCGCCAGCACACCGGCCTGCTTGTCCACCTTGCCTTCGATGATCACACCTGCGAACTTGCCCTTGGGATCGGCGCGCAGATCCTCGAGCTCGGCATTCAGGCTGATGTACTCCAGCAGGTCCTCGACGCCCTCGCCGGTCTTGGCGCTGACCGGCACCACGATCAGGTCACCGCCGTATTCCTCGGGCACGAGGTTGAGCTGCGTGAGGTCCGTCTTGACCTTGTCGGGGTTGGCCTGCGGCAGGTCCATCTTGTTGATGGCGATGATCATCGGCACCTTGGCGGCCTGCGCGTGCGCGATGGCCTCGCGGGTCTGCGGCATCAGCGAGTCGTCGGCGGCAATCACGATGATCGCGATGTCGGCGACGTTGGCCCCGCGCGCCCGGATGGTGGTGAAGGCCTCGTGGCCGGGCGTGTCGATGAACACGATCTTGCCCTTGGAGGTCTGGGCCTCAAAGGCGCCGACGTGCTGCGTGATGCCGCCCGCTTCCTTGGCCGCCACCCGCGTCTTGCGGATGTAGTCCAGCAGCGAGGTCTTGCCGTGGTCCACGTGACCCATGATCGTCACGACCGGGGCGCGGTGGGGCACCTCGCTGGCCGCGGCGGTTTCCTGCCGGGTCTGGGTGGCCGTCTGGCCTCCCGCCGCTGCACTCTGCGTGCCCTGGGACGCGGGCGCGGACGGCGCGGCGGCAGCTTCGTCGCTCTGGGTGATCGGGGCGCTGGACTGCGCCGACGTTCCGCCGCCCGCAGCGTTCTCCTCGTCCACAATCTGCCGGATCAGTTCGACCGTATCTTCCTCGATGGTGCTGCTCACGCTCTTGTAGGACACGCCCAGACCATCCAGGATTTCCAGCATTTTCGGATTTTCAAGTCCCAGCTCTTTGGCCAGGGTATAAATTCGGACTTTCGACATCGCTCACCTCCGGTGAGGGCCGCGCGGGCCGTGGTGGCGGCGCGGCAGGGGGTTCTAGGACCTTGTCATGATGTGGTTTGCCAGAAGTGTGCAGTTGGGCCGAGAGGGCACCCGCCTGCGCGCCGAACGCCCGGCGCAGCCGCTTGTCCTGCCAGCAGGCAGGACTGTCGGCGCACACATACGCGCCGCGTCCGCTGCGCTTCCCCGCCCGCAACGCCCACACGCCGCCTTCACGCGTGATCCGCACGAACTCGTGCTGGGGCCGCTTGCGGCGGCAGGCCACGCAGGTGCGTTCGGGCACGTGACGCCCGGGGTGTGGGGGCTGGAGCGCGGCGGCGTTCAAGGCTTACTCCTGAACGTCTTCCGGGCTGGCGGTGGCCACCGACTTGCTGTCCTTGAACAGCGCGTCGAAGGCCGACTGGGCCACGTCGGCCTCGCGGCCTTCCTGCTCGTCCTGCAGCGCCTGCTGCATGGCGGCGTCCAGATCACTGATGGCCGCCGTCTCGCGCAGGTCGATCTTGAAGCCGGTCAGCTTGGCGGCCAGACGCACGTTCTGTCCACCCTTGCCGATGGCGAGGGACAGCTGATCGGGCGTGACCGTCACGGTGGCTTCCTGGCGGTCGGCGAGCACCTCGATCAGGCCCACCTTGGCAGGAGACAGCGCGTTGCGGATGAAGTCGCGGGTGTTGGCGTCCCACAGAATCACGTCCACGCGCTCGCGCCCGAGTTCACCGGTCACGGCCTGAATGCGGTTGCCGCGGTGGCCGATGCACGCGCCGATGGGATCAACGTTGCTGTTGTGGGAAAAGACCGCGACCTTGCTGCGCTGCCCGGCCTCGCGCGAGATCGCCTTGACCTCCACGATGCCGTTGGCGACCTCGGGGATTTCCTGACGCAGCAGGTAGTCGAGCAGTCGCTCGTCGGCGCGGCTGGCGAGGATGGTCGGCCCCTTGGGGGTCTTGCGGACCTCCTTGAGGTAGATCTTGACGCGGTTGCCAGGAGTCAGCTTCTCGCCGGGGATCTGCTCGCGGGGGGGCAAAATCGCCTCGCCCGCGCCCAGTTCCACGAACCAGTTGCCCTTGTTGTCGCTGCGGACCACCTGCGCGGTGAGCACCTGGCCCTCGCGGTCCTTGTACTCGTTGAAGACCACGTTGCGCTCGGTTTCGCGCATTTTCTGGGTCAGGGTCTGCTTGGCAGCCTGCAGCGCGATGCGCGAGAACTTCTCGCGGTCCACCGGGAACTCCATCTCCATACCCAGTTCCACGCCGGGATCGAGTTCCAGCGCGTCGGCCAGCGAGATCTGAAGATGCTCGTCCTCGATGACTTCCACGACCTCGCGCACGACGAGCACTTCCAGCTCGCCGCTCACGGGGTCGAGGTGAACCTCGATGCGCTTGTCGGGTTCCACGTTGCGGGTGTAGGCCTGGGCCAGGGACTGCTCGAAAGCCTCGATCAGCTGCAACTCGTTGATGTTGCGGGCCTGCGCCACTTCACGCAGCGCATCGGCAAAATTGAATTCTGGTTGGGTCATCTCACTCTTCCTTTGTCCTTCGGTTGTGGGACGAGGTCGTCCGGTGTGGCGGTCCTCAGCGGTGGCGGTCGGGAAACTCGGCCAGGTGGGCGCTGAAGGTTCCGGCCTGCAGGGTCACGGGCTCACCGGCCACGTCGAAGGTCACGGCCTCGCCGTCCACCCCCGTGATGGGCGCGGTAAAGGCGTGACCCTCTGCGCGCACACGGGCCTTGAGGCCCACCATGCGCTCAAAGTGGCGGGCGCGCAGCAGCGGCCGCTTGGCTCCCGGCGACTCGAATTCCAGGCGGTACTCGCCGGCAATCGGGTCCACGCGGTCAAACTCGGCCTCGGCCGCGCGGCTGGCGCTGGTCAGGTCGTCCACCGTGACCGGCTGTTCGTCCAGCCGGTCAATGCGGACGAGCACGATGGGCTGACCGCCTGCATTCTGCAGCTGCACTTCGAGCACCTCGAAGCCCAGCGATTCCACCCCCCGCTGCGCGATGGCCTGCAGGGCGGCAATCTGTGTGTTCGGCTGACCTTTGGTGCTGTCCGGTGCGGTGCCTTTTGAGTTGTGGGTTGCGTTGTTATTCATATTGTGTCGGCCCGGCCTCTGTTTCCATCCGCCTGCAGCGCTGTGAACCACCCCCTCCACGAAAAAAGGTGGGCCGTCACCCACCCCTCGTTCGAGGAATTTCCTCCCTAGTATACCCGATATGGCGTTGTGGGCGGGAAATGGATTACAAAAGGCGCGAAAAACTGCCCCGGATAGGTGCTGCAGGCTTCCGCCCTGAATCTTCCGTATTTTACCGTTCAGCAGCCCCGGATTGTCCGTTCTGCCGCGCGTAGTCCCGGCGGATCATGGCGTTGCCGCGCGCCATTCCGAAGCGGGCGTAAAACGGCACCAGTTCATCGTCGCAGGCGGTGTCGATCGTGTACAGGCCACCGAGCTGCGCGAGCAGATGCTCCATCAGCCGGGTGCCCAGGCCCTGACCGCGCCACCCGGCGCGCACTTCCAGCAGCGGGATATAGGCGCTGAGCACGCCGTCGCTGACCGCGTTCACAAAGCCGATCACCTGCCTGTCCTGGACTGCCAGGACGATGTGGGAGGACCCGGACAGCAGCCGGTGCAGTGTGTCGGGGGTAGGCGGCTGGGGCCAGCCCTCGAAAAAGCCGGTGAGTTGGGCAGCGCAGATGCCGTCCAGCGTGGTCTGAAACGCCACCGTGGGGTGTTCGGGCATGGCGTTACTCTGAAGCATGGACACTGCCTAAGCATCTGCCATCTGGCGCAGCGGCGAGCGCGTGCCTAGATTGTCCGTATGCCCGACCCGACGCCCCAACTGTTTACTCCCCTCAAGCTGGCGGGCCTGACGCTGCCCAACCGGGTGGTGGTCTCGCCCATGTGCATGTACAGCGCGCGAGGTGGCCTCGCCAACGACTTTCATCTGGTTCACCTGGGACAGTACGCACTCGCCGGGGCAGGCCTGATCTTCAGCGAGGCCGCCGCCGTCTCACCCGAGGGCCGCATCAGCCCCGAGGACCTGGGCCTGTGGGCCGATGAGCATATCGTTCCGCTGGGGCGCATCACCGATTTCGTGCATGCCCAGGGAGGCCGCATCGGCGTTCAGCTCGCGCACGCCGGGCGCAAGGCGAGCACCTACGCGCCGTGGCGCGGCAAGGGCGCGGTGGCCCATGAGTATGGCGGCTGGGCCGTCGTGGGCCCCGACACCCGGCCCTACGCCTCCTCGTTCGCCACGCCCAATGCCATGACCACCGAGGACATCGCCCGCACGGTCCGGAACTTCGTCTCGGCCGCCCAGCGCGCCGAGATGGCGGGCTTTGACGCCGTGGAAATCCACGCCGCGCACGGGTACCTGCTGCACGAGTTCCTGTCCCCGCTGTCCAACTCGCGTGACGACCAGTATGGCGGCTCCTTCGAGAACCGGGTGCGCTTCGTATTGGAGGTCACGCGGGCGGTGCGGACGGCGTGGCCGACCCACAAGCCGTTGTTCGTGCGCCTGAGCGCCACCGACTGGGCACCGGGCGGCTGGGACGAGGAACAGACGGTGGCGCTCGCCCGCCTGCTGGCGACCGAGGGCGTGGACGTTCTGGATCTGAGCAGCGGCGGCCTGACCCCCGAGCAGCAGATCACTCCCGGGCCCGCGTACCAGTTGCCCTTCGCGGCGGCGGTCAAGCGGGCGGTGCCGGACCTGACGGTCATGACGGTGGGTATGATCGATACGCCCGAACGCGCCGAAACGGCCCTGCAAGACGGCCACGCCGATCTGATCGCCCTGGCCCGTCCCTTCCTGGGGGACCCGCACTGGGTGCAGCACGCCGCGCACCGCATGGGAGTGCCGTTTGACCCGGTGCCGCAGTACGCACGCGGCACCCGCCTGGACTGATTGCCGGGCCGCTGGTGCCCGGTGGGTTAGCCGTAAACCGGCAACTCGTCGGTAAAGCGGCCGTCCAGCAGGTGCAGCGTCCGGTCAGCGTAGGCGGCCAGACGCTCGTCGTGGGTTACCAGCAACACGCCCGCGCCGTCCTCGCGGGCCAGGTTCAGCAGCAGACCCGCCACGTTGACGGCGTTGGCCCGGTCCAGGCTGCCGGTCGGCTCGTCGGCCAGCACCACCGCCGGGCGCGAGGCCAACGCGCGGGCCACCGCCACCCGCTGCCGTTCGCCGCCGCTGAGGACGCCGGGCATGGTCCTTTCCCGCCCGCCCAGGCCCACCCGGGCCAGCAGCGCATGGGCGCGGGCAGGATCGTCCTGACCGGCCAGGCGGCAGGGAATCATCACGTTGTCAAGCACGTTCAGGTCTTCCAGCAGGTAGTGGTGCTGGAACACCAGCCCGACCCGTCCGGCCCGGCGGGTCGCCCGGCGCTGGGTATCGAGCGTATCGGCGCGTTCGCCGGCCCACCACACCTCGCCGCCCTGCGGCACGTCCAGACCGCCCAGCAGGTGCAGCAGGGTGCTCTTGCCGCTGCCCGAGGGACCGGTCACCGCCACGACCTCGCCGGGCCTGACCTGCAACGACACGCCGTGCAGCACACTCAGGATGCCAAAGCCGTGGCGGATGTTCACCGCCTCCAGGGCAGGGGGGGCGTCGGGCAGACAAGCGTGGGGCAGGGCGGTCACGGGGGCATCTTATCCATGCCGGTATGAAGGCTCTGCGCAGAAGGCCGCGAATCATGAAGATGGCGAGCGGAGCAGCCCCGGTAGAGACATGGCTCCCGGTTGGGGGGGGGCACTTCACGCTAACCTGCGTGGTGATGTCTCGGTTGGACGATTTGAAGCGGAACCCCCTGTTCCAGAATGTGCCCGAGGAGGCGCTGCGTGACGCCGCCCGCGTGGTCACGCAGCGTCACTTCGCCGCAGGCGAGATCGTGGTGGCGCAGGACGCGCAGGGCGAGGCGCTGCACCTGCTCACCTGCGGCGTCGTCCGCGTGAGCCGGGTCAGCACGGTGGGGCGCCAGCGGGTGATGGGTGAGGTCTATGCGCCGGGAGTGATCGGCGAGACGGCAGTGCTGAGTGGCAGGGAGCGCAGCGCCACGGTGCAGGCGCTGGGTGAGGTGACCACCCTGATGCTGCACCGCACCCATTTTCAGCAGCTGCTGCAGCGCCATCCGCAGGTGCTGTGGAACCTCAGCGTGATGCTCGTGGAGCGCGTGACCTTCCTGAACGATGAGCTGATCGCCTTTGGCCTGAACACCCAGGCGGCCCTGAGCCACGTCTTCCTGCACCTGTACCGTCAGCGGCTCGCGGCGGGCGTGCCGGAGCCGGCGACCCTGCCCCTGAGTACCACCGACATCATGCAGCGCATCTCGTCGAGCCGCGAGACGGTCTCTCGGGTGATGCGCACGCTCGCGGGTCTGGGGATGGTGCAGGCGACGCCCAACACGGTGGTGCTGCTCGACCCCGAGGGTCTGGGCGACCTGACCTTGGAAGAGGCCGACCCGGCAGAGTGAGCCGGCAGGAGAGTGCGCCGGCAGGTCGGGGCGGCACGCTATCCTGCCCGTCATGCGAATGGTACGGGTGCAGCAGGGTGGGCAGGCGCGCTGGGGTGAACTGAGCGGCGACGAGATTCATTTTGTGGACGGGCTGGGCGGCGCACGAACGGGGGAGGGGGTGCCGCTGGCCGGGGCCGCGCTGCTGCCCCCCGCGGAGCCGACCAAGATTGTGTGCGTCGGGCGCAATTACCTCGACCACATCCGCGAGCTGGGCAACGACAGTGGGGACCTGCCCCGTGAACCGGGTCTGTTCCTCAAAGGCCCCAACGCGCTGGCCGAACCCGGCGGCACCGTGGACCGGCCCGACTGGACCCAGAACTTTCATTTCGAGGGCGAGCTGGCCCTGGTCATCGGGCGGCGTGCCGCGCACCTGAGCCCCGAGACTGCCCTGGCCCACGTTGCGGGCTACACCTGCGGTCTGGACCTGACGGCGCGTGACCTGCAGAAGACCGACCTGCAGTGGTTCCGTGCCAAGGCCGCCGACCGCTTCTGTCCGCTGGGGCCGTGGATGGAGACCGAGCTGGACCCGGCCGACCTGCGGGTGCAGACCCGGGTGAACGGAGAAACGAAACAGGACAGCCGCACCAGTCTGATGATCTTCAACGTCGTGGACATCCTGACCTACGTAACCCGTTTCGTGACCCTGGAACCCGGCGACGTGGTGCTGACCGGCACACCGGAGGGGGTCGGCCCGCTGCAATCCGGCGATACGGTAGAAGTCGAGGTCGAGGGCATCGGAACCCTGACAACCCACATCGGCTGACCGTCTGGGGCGCGGGCGGTCTATGCGCCGCCCGTGGGCCCCGCCGCGTGCCTGTTACGCTGAAGCCATGACGGCGGCGGGGGAGACGGTAACGGTGGGCATCCGGGAGATGGGCGTGCGCGCCCGGGCAGCGGCGCGGACGCTGCGCTCACTGCCCACCGGGCGCAAGGTGCAGGTCCTGCAGGCCATCGCGCGGGAATTGCGGGCGCGGCAGGAACCCATTCTGGCGGCCAATGCCCACGATGTCCGCGCCGCCCTGGACGCGGGTGTGCCCGAGCCCATGGTCGCCCGGCTGCGCCTGGACCGCGCCTCGCTGGAGGGCATCGCCGCCGACGTGGAGGCTGTCTCACGGCTGCCTGACCCGGTGGGTGAGCGCACGCCGGCGCAGACCCAGCCCAGCGGCATTCGCGTGTCACAGCGGCGCGTGCCGCTGGGTGTGCTCGGCGTGATCTATGAGTCGCGCCCGAACGTGACGGTGGATGTGGCCGCGCTGGCCCTGATGAGCGGCAACGCGGTGATACTGCGGGGCGGCAAGGAAACGGTTCACAGCAACGCCGCCCTGGAAGAGGCCATCCGTGCCGCTCTGGTCGCGCTGGATCTTCCGGAGGCCGCTGTTCAGGTGATTCGCGACCCGGCGCGCGAGCGCATGCGGGAACTGCTGCGGCTGGACGATCTGGTGGACGCCATCATTCCGCGCGGGGGAGCGGGGCTGCACCGCTACTGCGTGGAAAACGCCACCGTGCCCGTGATCGTGGGGGGCATCGGCGTGGTTCATCTGTACCTGGACGCCTCGTTCACCCGCGACCCGGCAGACGTGCAGCGGGCCGCCGAGATCGTGGTGAACGCCAAGGTGCACAAGCCCAGCGCCTGCAACGCCCTGGACACGCTGCTGGTGGACCGCGAGGCGCTGCCCGCCCTGCCCGCCGTTGCCCGGGCCCTGCTCGAACACGGCGTAGATCTGCGGGCCGACCCCGAAGCGCTGAGCGCCCTGCAGGACGCGGGCTTGCCCGCCCGCCCCGCTGCCGCTGCCGACTACGGCACCGAGTTCCTGGCCCTGACCGCCAGCATCCGGGTCGTGGCCGGACTGGATGAGGCGCTGGATTTCATCGCCGCGCACGGCAACCACACCGACGTGATCCTGACCCGTGACCCGGCCCAGGCCGAGCGCTTTGTGCAGGACGTGGACAGCGCCGCCGTGATCGTCAACGCCAGCCCGCGCTTCAACGACGGCGGCCAGCTGGGCCTGGGGGCCGAGGTCGCCATCAGCACGCAGAAACTGCACGCCCGCGGACCGATGGGCCTGCGTGAGCTGACCACCACCAAATGGGTGGTGATGGGGGAGGGGCAGACTAGGCGGTGAGGGCTCAGGAAGGACGCGGGGGATGAAGAAGGGGAACTGCGGTATGCCCGTGCAGTCCCCTTCTTCATCCCTGGACCGCGAGGTCTAGACCCCCAGCGGGACGTCTACACCCAGCTCGGCGAGCACCGTGCGGATCGCCTGAGCGTCAATACCAGCGCGGGCGTGCACGCTCTCCACGGTGGCATGTTCCTGGAACTCGTCCGGGATGCCCAGCAGCCGCACCGGCACGCTCAGCCCCATCTCGTTGAGGGCCTCGAGCACCGCGCTGCCGAAGCCCCCGACCACGGTGTTGTCCTCGACGGTGATGATGGCGCGGGCGCGGCCGGCCACCTCACGCAGCATCTGCAGGTCCAGCGGCTTGACAAAGCGCGCGTTGACCACGCCGACCCCGGGCAGGTCCTGCACGGCGGCCAGAACGTATTCCAGCGCCTTGCCGCCGGCCAGCACGACCACCTCCGATCCGTCCTTGAGCGCCTCCCACTTGCCCCATTCCAGGGCGGGCCAGGTGCCCTCAGGAACCTTCACCGTGTTGCCCCGCGGATACCGGATGGCAAAAGGCCCGTCGTGTTCCTGGGCGTATTTCAGCATGGCGCGCAGCTCGGTGGCGTCGCGGGGCAGGCCGATGCGGACGTTGGGAATGCCGCGCAGGTAGCTCAGATCAAAGACGCCGTTGTGCGTGGAGCCGTCGGCCCCCACGATCCCGGCGCGGTCAATGGCGAAGGTGACGTTCAGGTTCTCGATGGCCACGTCGTGCAGCACCTGGTCGTAGGCCCGCTGCAGAAAGGTCGAGTAGATCGCCACGATGGGACGCAGGCCCTGCAGGGCCATGCCGGCGGCGGTGGTCACGGCCACGTCCTCGGCGATGCCCACGTCCAGGTAGCGGTGTGGGTGCACCTTGCTGTACCCCACCAGCCCGCTGCCCTCGCGCATGGCCGGCGTGATCACGAAGGTGCGCGGGTCCTGCCGGGCCAGTTCGGTCACGGCGTCCCCGAAGGCCGCGCTCCACGAATACGCGCTGCTGGGCTTGAAGTCGCCGGTTTCCGGATCGAACTTGCCCGGGCCGTGCCAGTAGATCGGGTCGGCCTCGGCGTAGCTCAGGCCCTTGCCCTTGCGCGTCACCACATGCAGGATGGTCGGGCCGTCCAGATCAACCAGACGCTCGATCAGCCACACCAGTTCCTGCACGTTGTGCCCGTCCACCGGGCCGACATAGCGCAGCCCCATGGCGGCAAACGGGTTGACGCTGGCCGGGTCGAAGAAGTGGCGCGTGCTGCTCTTGGCCCGGCTCATGAATTCGGCGAGCGGTTTGCTCACCGCCTGCACCGCCTTCTTGCCGGCTCCCTCACCTTCCTGGAACCACTTCTGGACCTGTAGGCCGCGCATGAACTTGTTGATCGCGCCGACGTTCTCGGAGATGCTCATCTCATTGTCGTTCAGCACGATCAGCATCTTGCGGCCCAGGTCACCGATGGTGTTCAGGGCGGCGAGCGCCATTCCGCCGGTCAGCGAGCCGTCGCCGATCACGGCGGCCACCTGATGGTTCTGGCCCAGGGCGTCGCGCGCCATCGCCATGCCCAGCGCATTGGCCAAAGAGGTGCTGGCGTGCCCCACGGTGATGGCGTCGTGTTCGGATTCGCTGACCTTGGTAAAGCCGCTCAGGCCGCCCTCTTTCTTGACGCTGCTCATCTGACCCCGGCGTCCGGTGAGCATCTTGTGGGCATAGGCCTGATGGCCCACGTCGAACAGGATGCGGTCGCGCGGACTGTTGAGCACGTAGTGCAGCGCCACGATCAGATCGGTGGCCCCCAACGAGGAGGCGAGGTGCAGGCCGCCCACCGAGCAGACCCGCACGATCTCGTCGCGCAGTTCCTGGGTCAGCGCGGGCAACTCGTCGCGCGAAAGCTGTTTGAGGTCCGCAGGGTTGTTGACACGGTCGAGCAGGGGCGTGCCGCCCTGCAGGCTGTATTTCTGGATATCGGTCATGTTTTAGCGCCCTCCCGGGGTGGTGAAGTTGCGCCGCACCAGCAGCAGGCCCTCGGGGGTGCGGACCTCACCCACATACGGCGTGAACCACAGCTGCTGGGTGGCGGGAAACAGACCGCCCACCGTGTCGCTGACCTGACGGGTCACGACCCACACGTCAAACTTGCCGGCGGGCGTGTCCACGGGACGCCGTTCTTGCACGGTGTAGCTGTAGTTCAGCGTGCCCTGCGCCTGCACCTTGCCGTCGTCTCCGCTGATGGTCACGCCGCTCTGGCCGCGCCAGTTCAGGCCCACTTTCCACCCGGTCTCGGCCGGGTATTCCAGCCACGGGGGATCGAGGCGCACGTTCACGCCCGGCTTGCGCAGGCCCAGCAGCTGCACGCCGGCGGCAGAGAAGGTCCGGTACCACGTCTGGTCCGCGCCGCGTCCGGTGAGCTGCAGCGCGTCGGCGTTCTGTCCGGCATAGATGGTCGGCCCCAGCGTCCGCAGCACGTAGGGCGTGGTGGTGGTGGGCTCTCCTTCCAGCAGATACGACCAGCCCAGCCCCGGCTCGTGTGGATAGAACGACACCGCACTGACGGGAGTGCTGGCCTGAACCGTCGGTGCTGGGCCGCTGGTGCGGGGCGCACAGGACCCCAGTGCCAGCACGGCCCACACCCCCACCGCCGCACGGCCCACACCAGAGACCTGAGAAAAACCTCGCATATGTTCCAGGGTAACGCGCGCCATCGTGCCTATTCTGTCAGCAAACCTGAAGTCGGGCGTCCCGCTTTGGGATGAAGGGGAGCCCGCCAGCGGGGCTGGCCGCCGCTCTGAACGGAAAAAAGCCCCCCACCGGGTGGGGGGATCGCCGGGGTTTCCGGCCCATCTTTAAGCTTTCTGCAGGCTCGCGCGGAGTAGAGGCCGCTCGGCCGTGTTTTGGCTGCAGTTCAGCCCTGTTTTCCGGCGTCGCCGCCGACCTTGGCCTTCAGCGCTGCGAGCGCGTCGTCGATGTCGCGATCGCGGCCCAGGTCACGCAGCTGGGCGTCGATGTCGTTTTCCGAGCGCAGTTCGGTCATGGCCTTGTTGCGGTCTTCCATGCCCGCCACCCGCTGCTCCATCTCGTCGAAGGCGTCCATGGCGTTGCCCGCCTTGCCGAAGCCCGACACCCGGTCCAGCGTCTCCCCGGCCTGGGCCGTCTTCTGCCGCGCCGCGAGCAAAGACTTCTTGGACTCCATCTCGTCGATCTTGGCTTCCAGCGCCCGCAACTGCGTCTTGAGCTGGTCGATGGTGCTCGACTGCAGGGCACTCTGTTCATCGAAGCCCCGGGCGAGGTCCTTGGAGTTCTGGGCGCGGCGCAGCGCCTCGCGGGCGAGGTCCTCGCTGCCGCCGCGCAGGGCCTCCTCGGCCTTTTTCCCGTACTCGTCGGCCAGCCGGCGGTTGGTGCCCGCCTCGCGTTCCAGCCGGGCATTCTGGCTCATGGCCTCGGCGACCTCGCTGCGGGCCTCGGCGTAGGCGGCCCGCATGTCGCGCAGGGCCTGATCGATGATCTTGGCGGGGTCCTCGGCCTTGCTGATCATGTCATTGACGTTGGCGCGCAGCAGACGGGACAGACGATCAAGAATACTCATGGTGTTTCCTCCTGGAAAATTGGCGAGACCACGCCCATTCCACGGTTCAGGCGTTTGTGTGTCTGTTACGCACTGTGCGCCGCTCCGGTTGCCGCCGTCATCCCCAGGCCACCACTTCTTAAGATTGCCTGAAGACCAGAGTAAAGACCAGAGAAGAGGCCTCCGCCGCTGCGGAGCGGTCATGGAGGCCTCTTTCCGGCGCACTCAACCTGTCTGGCCGCTCAGATCTGGCCGCTCAGAACACGATGGGCTTGAGGCCGATGCTGTCTGCGCCGCAGGCCACCGTGAGGTTGCTGCCTGCCGGCGTCACCGTGCAGCCCAGCGAGCGCAGGCCCGCGAGCGGGAAGATCAGGTTCTGGCCGTCGGTGGCCGGGGCGAGCGGCAACTCGACCGTGCCCCCCTCGGTGCCGGCATTCTTCTGGCCCACGGTAACGGTCAGCGCCGGGCCGTCCTCGGTGGTCAGGCGGAACTTGCCCGCGCCCAGGCTGGTCACGTTGACCACGCCCGCCAGATCACGGCCCAGCACGTAGGGCTGTCCCTTGATCACGCCCGCCGGCGCAGCGGGTTTGGCCGCCGAGGCCGCCGCCTTGCCCTGAGCCGCGTCCACCACGATCAGGCTTTCTTTGTCGTTCAGGGCGCTGAGCAGCACGAAGGCTCCAACCGGGCCGCCGGGTGTCTCGGTTACCAGCAGCGTGCTGGACTTGGCCGCGGTCTTCCAGCTCCCCACCGTGCGCCCGCTGAGCCGGCCGCTGATTATGGGCCGCAGGGTGGACGCGCCGCTGCCCACGTACAGGCACACGGCGCTCGGGCTGAGTTTCAGGGCCGCCGGGCACGAGATGATCTGGCCCTTGATGGCGGCGCTGATCTCGACCGCCACGGCGCTGGCGGCGCGGGCGGTCGCCGCCGAGGTCGTCGCCTTGGAAGCGGCGGAGGTGCCCTGGGCGTGGGCGGGGCCGCTCAGCGCGGCGGCTCCCAGGGCCAGGCACACCAGCGCCTGCGTGGCGGTACGCAGGGGGGTGGCGCGCAGACGGATCGGGCGCGGGGGGGACCATTGAAAGGACATATGGGCGCATCCTAAGCGCCTTGTATGAGCGTGGACTTTGAGGGCCCTGACCGGTGCGGGGAGAGCGGCCCCGCCTCCGGACGTGAGGTCGTTCATGGCGCGCCGGGGGGCCGGGCCACTATGGTTCCGGGCGCATGATCAGTGACTGTTCCCGTCCCATCCGCGCCCGCAGCGCCACCGAAAAGAGACAAAGACGGGATGACATCCTGCGGGCCGCCGAACGGCTGTGGGCCGGCACCTCGTACACGGACCTGAGCATGAACGAGGTGGCCCGCGAGGCCGGACTCGCCAAGGGCACGCTGTACCTGTACTTCGGCACCAAGGAGGACCTGTTCCTGGAACTGCTCGCCGGGCACCTGCGTGACTGGACCGGGCGCCTGGAGGAGGCGTTGCGCCGGGAGCAGCCGACCACCCTGACTCAGCTGGCCGACGTGCTCGTGGCCGTCAGCGCAGACAACGGTGCGCTGCGCCGCCTGCTTGTTCTTTACAGCACGGTGCTGGAGCGTCAGGCTCATCCGGACCGGCTGCGGGACCTGCAGGACGACCTGCACGCTCCCCTCGTGGCCCTGACGGCCCTGATGCCGTGTTCGTCCGCCACGGCGGGCCGCGTCCTGCAGCACGTCTATGCCCTGTCCGTCGGCTGGCAGCAGCTGAGCGGCGCTCCGGCGCGCTTCCCGTTTGGCCCGGCGGGTCCCTCTGCCGCCGGAACCGACCCTGCGGGCAACGTCTACGGGCAGGAATTTGAACTGGCCCTACGGGCGGTGATGGCCCGGCTGGAGGCGTCCCACCCATGACCTGATACATCCGCGACATTAGGGGTTTATGATGGAGGTCATGAAGCGAAACCTGTTCCTGATCAGCTCGGTTCTTACCCTGTCCTCATGCAGCATGACGTCGAACCCGGCCGAGCCGGTGACGGTTGCGGTGGTGGGCCTCAACGACTTCCACGGCAACTTGGAAGCGACCAACTTCAGCGGAGTGATGATTCCCGATCCCGCCGATCCCACCAAGCAGATTCGTCTGAAGGCCGGGGGCATCGAGGCCATCGGCGGCTACCTGGCCCAGGAGCGTGCCAAGAACCCCAATCTGGTGTTCGTGGGCGCAGGCGACCTGATCGGCGCCTCGCCCATCACGAGCAGCCTGCTGCGCGACGAGCCCAGCACCATCGCGCTGAGCAAGCTGGGCATGAAGTTCAGCTCGCTGGGCAACCACGAATTCGATCAGGGCCTCCAGGAACTGCTGCGCATGCAGAACGGCGGCTGTGACAGCAACGACACGGCCAAGGCCTGCAAGTTCCAGAACCCGTACCCGGCGGCCGACTTTCAGTGGCTGGGAGCCAACGTCGTGGACAAGACCACGGGCAAGCCTGTCTTCAAGCCCTACGCAGTTCAGGAAGTCGGCGGCGCGAAGATCGGCTTTATCGGTGCGGTGCTGCAGGGCACGCCCAGCATCGTCAGTCCCGACGGCGTCAAGACGCTGGATTTCCTGGATGAAGCGGCGAGCATCAACAAGTACGTGCCTGAACTCAAGAAAATGAACGTGGACGCCATCATCGTGCTGATCCACCAGGGCGGCACGGCCAAGGATGATTTCGCGCAGCCCGCCTGCGGCACCCTGGACGGCCCCATTGTTGACATCGTGAATAAGTTGGACCCCTCCATCAGAGCGGTGATCACCGGGCACAGCCACCAGGGCTACAACTGCCTGGTGGGCGGGCGCGTGGTGATTCAGGGCGACTACTACGGCCACCTGCTGCAGCGCCTGGACCTGACCGTGGACAAGGCCAACCACAAGCTGCTGTCCATCAAGGCGGCCAACGTGGTGGTCGATACCCGCACCCTGCCCAAGGACCCGGCCATGACTGCCATCCTGACGCGCGCCAAGGAACTGACCGACGCTGTGAAGCAGACGCCGGTGGGCACGCTGGCCACCCCCACCATCAGCCGGACCAGCAACGCGGCGGGCGAGAGTGCGCTGGGCGACGTGATTGCCGATTCGCAGCTGGCTGCCACCCAGGACAAGGGCGCAGTGATCGCCTTCATGAACCCCGGCGGCATCCGCGCCGACCTGACCGCCAGCGCGGCCGGCAACACCGCCACCTTCGGCGACATCTACACCGTGCAGCCCTTCGGCAACACCCTGGTGGTCATGGACCTGACCGGCGCGCAGATCAAGGCCCTGCTCGAGCAGCAGTTTGACAACCCTGCCGCCGGCAGCAGCCGCATCCTGCAGGTCAGCAAGGGCTTTACCTACAGCTACGACTCGACCGCCGCCAAGGGCAGCCGCGTGGACGCTGCGAGCATCAAGCTGAACGGCCAGACCCTGGACCCCACCAAGTCCTACCGCGTGACCATGAACTCGTTCCTGGCTGGCGGCGGCGACTCCTTCCTGGTGTTGAAAGACGGCACCAACGTACTGCAGCTGCCCAATCTGGTGGATGTGGACGCCTTCGTGGCCTACGCCAAGGCCAACCCCGGCCTCGCGGGCGGCCCGCAGAACCGCATCACCAAGACCAAGTAATTCTGGGTCAATAATTCCTCAGCTCCCCGCACGCTGATCGCGGCGCGTTCCGAACCTCCCAGGAGGGCCGGAACGCGCCTGCTCTTGTCGTGCTCGGCGCGGGCCTTGACCGTCCATTCAGGGCTGCGCCCCGGGGCTGACCCGTGTACTATCCTCGGCGGTATCCGTGTTCCTGCCCAGCCCGCTGGAAACACTTCCAATCCACACGCCCTTTCCCCGGAGGTTCTTCCCATGACCATTTCCCGTTCCAGCGGCGTTCTGCTGCACCCCACCAGCCTGCCCGGTCCCTACGGCATCGGCGAGCTGGGGGCCTACGCGCGCCACTTCATCGACTGGCTGTCCGACGGCGGGCAGCGTTACTGGCAGGTCATGCCGCTGGGGCCGACCGGCTACGGCGACAGCCCCTATCAGGCGTTCTCTGCCTTTGCGGGCAACCCCTACCTGATTGACCTGGCGACGCTGCGCGAGGACAACCTGCTGCACGACACCGATTTCAGCGGCATGCCGACCTTCGCTCCGGCCCGGGTGGATTTCGGGCAGCAATACATCTGGCGCAACCAGATGCTGGAGCGGGCCTACATCTCGTATGTGGGCGGCGCGGCCCCGCAGTTGACGCCCGAGTTCGAGGCCTTCAAGTCCGAGGAAAAGAGCTGGCTGGACGACTACGCCCTGTTCACCGCCCTCAAGGCCGAGCATGGCGGCCTGCCCTGGAATGCGTGGCAGCCGGCCGTGCGCGACCGCGACCCCGAGGCGCTGGACGCGGCCCGCACCCGGCTGGCCGGGGCCATGGAACGCGTGCGGTTCATTCAGTTCCTGTTCTTCCGCCAGTGGAACGCGGTCCGTGCGTATGCGCATGGCAAGGGCATCGAGATCATCGGCGACATTCCCATCTTCGTGGCGATGGACAGCAGCGACGCCTGGGCGGGCCGCGACCAGTTCTACTTCGATGACCAGGGCCAGCCCACCGTGGTGGCGGGCGTGCCGCCGGACTACTTCTCCGAGACCGGGCAGCTGTGGGGCAACCCGCTGTACAACTGGGAAGTCATGCGCAAAGACGGCTTCGCGTGGTGGATCGAGCGCTTCAAGGGCAGCCTGAAGCTCTTTGACCTGATCCGCATCGACCACTTCCGGGGCTTTGCGGCGTACTGGGAAATTCCCTTTCCGGCCGAGACCGCCATGCACGGACGCTGGGTGCCCGCCCTGGGCCACCAGATGTTCGAGGCGGTGCGGGAAGCGCTGGGCGTGCTGCCGATCATCGCCGAGGACCTGGGCGTCATCACGCCCGATGTGGAGAAGCTGCGCGACGATTTCGGGTTCCCCGGCATGGCGGTGCTGCAGTTCGCCTTCGGCGGCGGTGACTTCTCGGTCAACGATTTTCTGCCGCACAACCTGCGCGAGAATCAGGTGGTCTACACCGGCACCCACGACAACGACACCACGCGCGGATGGTGGGCGAACGCCAGCGATCAGGAGCGGCACAACTTCCGGGTGTACACCAGCAGCGATCCCACCGAGGAAGGCTTTGCGTGGCAGCTCACCGAACTGGCCTTCGGCAGCCGCGCCAACCTCGCGGTCGTGCCGCTGCAGGACATCTTTAACCTGGGCAGCGCAGACCGCATGAACCTGCCCGGCACCACCGGCGACCACAACTGGACCTGGCGCTACTTCGCCGGCGACCTGCGCCCCGATCTGGCGGCCCGCCTGCGGGCCCTGACCGAGATGACGGGCCGTCTGGGCCGTTAGGCCGGTTTAAGGCCGCCGCGCCCCCTCCAACTGCCCACGCCGTTTCTGAAGACCTAAGACTTCGCCTTGTCGGCGGGGTCTTTTTTCTGCTTTCTGTTGCTGTTCTTTGGGTGGCCGTCCGCCGCTGGCCCAGGCTTTCCACTACCCTGTGGCCCATGAAGCTTTACACCAAGACGGGCGACGGCGGCACCACCGGACTGTACGGCGCGGACCGCGTGAGCAAGGCGCACAGCCGCGTGGAGGCCTACGGTACGGTCGATGAACTCAACAGCGTGATCGGGCTGGCGCGGGCGCACAACACCCGCAGCCACAAGCCCGACCCGGCACTGGACGCCGATCTGGAATACCTCCAGAACGCGCTGTTCGATCTGGGTGCCGACCTGGCCTCCCGCCCCGGCACGACGTACGAGGCCAAGATCAGCCGCATCGACGCGCAGGACTCGGCCTTTCTGGAGGCGATGATTGACCGTTATCAGGAGGCTGCGCCGCCGTTCACCGGCTTTGTCCACCCCGGCGGCACCCCCGCCGCCGCCTCGCTGCACGTGGCGCGCACCGTCGCGCGCCGCGCCGAGCGCGAGGTCATTCGCCTGCTGCAGGAGGAGGACGCCAACCCTGAGGTTCAGATCTACCTCAACCGCCTCTCGGACCTGCTGTTCGTAATGGCGCGGGCCGCCAACCAGGCGGCGGGCATCGAGGAACATGCCTGGCTGGTCAAGGGCCGGCGCTAGACCTGAGCGGGCCGGGCAGGTCGTCGAGCACGCCGCGCCGCCACTGCTTTCTGCGTCAGCACCCGCACGATCTCCCGCGCTCCCGCCGCCGCTTCATGGGCGGTGAGGCCGCCGTAACCCAGCAGCAGGGCATTGGGCACCGGACCGTCGAAGGTGTAGGGATGCAGCGTGGACACGAAAACGCCGTGGCGGGCAAGTTCGGCGGCAACCTCACGGGCGTCGTGGGCGGGCGAGAGGTGCAGGCAGACATGCAGCCCGGCCTCGATGCCGCCCAGGGTGACGTGGGGGGCGAGCGGCTCGAGTATCTGCGTAAGTGCGGCGCGTACTCCGGCGTGCCAGCGGCGGGTGCGCCGGATGTGACGGTCGATCTCACCCGTTCTCAACAGGTGCAGCAGGGCGTGCTGAACCGGCAGTGGGTGGCCGGAATCCAGCAGCGTGCGGGCCCGCACCAGCGCCGGCATCAGCGCGCCGGGTCCGACCACGAAGCCGGTGCGGACGGCGGGAGTCAGCACCTTGGACAGCGTGCCCAGATACAGCACCCGCCCGCCCGAGGAGTCCAGACCGGCCAGGGTGGGCAGCGGCGGCGCGCCGTAGCGGAATTCTCCGTCGTAGTCGTCTTCCACGATCAGGGCGTCGTGGGCGCGGGCCCACTCCAGCAGGGCCAGACGCCGGGGCAGGCTCATGCGTCCGCCCAGCGGAAACTGGTGGCTGGGCGTGACATAGGCGAGCCGGGCGGCGGGCGTGTCCGGGCCGATCACCGGACCGTCGGCGTCCACCTGCAGTGGAAGCACGTGATGACCGGCGTCCATAATGGCCTGCCGCGCCGCGCGGTAGCCGCAGGCCTCCAGCAGTACCCGTGAGGCCGGGGGCAGCAGCCGCAGAATCAGGTTCAGGGCCTGCAGGCTGCCCGCCGTGACCAGTACCCGTTCCGGCGCGGCACCCAGGCCCCGTGAGCGGCCCACGAACGCCGCCAACGCCGCGCGCAGTTCGGGTTCGCCCGCCGGATCGCTGTAGTCGCCGGATACCCGGGTCCGCGCCGCGTGCGCCCAGGCCTGCCGCCACGCCCGGGTGTCCAGTGTTGCCGTGGTCGCCACTCCCACCCGAAAATGAATGCCGCGGGCGGTTCCGGGGCCGTCCACCGGGGCGGCCGTCGGCCGCCGGAACCATCCGGGAGCGGGGCTGTCCACCAGTTGCCCGCGCGCCGCACCTGCCGAGACGCGCGTGCCGCGGCCCACCACCGCTTCCAGCGTGCCGTCAGCCACCAGTTCCGCGTAGGCGCCCGCCACCACCCCCCGCGTGACCCCCAGTCCGGCGGCCAGCGTCCGCGAGCCGGGCAGGGTGGTGCCTTCCGGCAGTGCGCCCGACAGCACCGCCGCGCGCAGTTCTGCGGCCAGCTGCGCCTGCAACGGCGTCTCCGCGCCTCGTTGCAGGCGCAGCGCTATGGGCAGATCCGCCCGAAGTGGACCGCTGTGTTTGGCCCGAAGTGGAGCTTTTTGGGGAGCCACCATGCGGCTAGTGTACGGACATGTTTCCTATACGCGCGCTGCTGCGCCCCCTCAGGTCCAACTCCTTCCCCCTGACGGCAGGGTTTCCGTGAGCGACTTCTACGATCCCCGGAAGCGCGATCCCAGCCTCAGCCGCCGCCCGCACAACCGCCGGGACGACCCGTGGATACGGGAGGTGCTGGGCCGCGTCTGTATCGGCCGGGTGGCCACGGTCTGGCAGTCGGAAGACGGGCGGCCGTTTCCGTTCATCACTCCACTGGCCTTCGCATACCGTCCGGAAACGCACGACCTCGTGTACCACACCAACATCACCGGTCGGCTGTGGGCCAACACCGTGCAGGGCCACCCGGCGACCCTGGAGGCGTCCGAGATCGGGGCCCTGCTGCCCAGCAACAGTCCGCTGGAACTCTCGGTGCAGTACCGCTCCGTGATCGCCTTCGGGACCGCCCGCCTGCTGACCGACCCGCAGGAGGCCCGCGCCGCCCTGACCGTGCTGTCCGAGCGGATATTTCCAGACCTGTGTATCGGTCAGCAGACCCGGCCCATCCTGGAAGGCGACCTGGCCCGAACCAGCGTCTACTCGCTGGCAATCGAGCGCTGGAGCGGCAAGGAGAACTGGATGCCCGGAGCCGATCAGACACAGGACTGGCCCGCACTGACCCCGGAACTGGCCCGGTTACGCCCGGCCCTGTCTGAGCCCGGTAGGCTGGTGCCGTGAACCGTCGCGACGCCCTTCAGCTGTTCCTGCTCTCTGCAGTGTGGGGCATCTCATTTCTGTTGATCAAGTGGGGTGGTGAGGTCTTTCCGCCGCTGTGGGTCGCGCTGCTGCGGTGCGTGTTCGGGGGCGGGGTGCTGTGGCTGGCGTTGCGGCTGGGCGGCCACTCCCTGCCGCCAGCCCGGCTGTGGAAACCGCTGCTGCTCGTCGCCTTTTTCAACAACGTTGTGCCGTGGACCTTTTTCGCGTGGGGCGAGCAGAGCGTTTCGAGCAACATCGCCGCCATCCTGAACGCCACCACGCCGCTGTTCACGTTGATGATCAGCCTGGGCGTGCGCGAGGTTGTCCCCAGTGCCCGTGTGATTCTGGGCGTGCTGATTGGCCTGGGCGGCGTGGGCCTGACCGTCTTCGGCGGGCTCAGCGGCGGCCACGCCACGGCCCTGGGCATTGCGGTGCTGGCGGCGGCGGGGCTGGGGTACGCCATCGCCACCGTGATCGCCAAGCGCGCGCTGGGCGGTCTGAAACCGGTGGGTCTGGCGACCACGCAACTGACCCTGGCCGGTCTCCTTCTGCTGCCCGCCGCGCTGCTGGGACCCCCGCCTGCCGCCCTGACCCTGCAGGCCGTGACCGCCATGCTGTTTCTGGGCGTGTTCGGCAGCGGCCTGGCTTACCTGCTGTACTACGGCCTGCTGTCGCGGGTGTCGTCCACCCAGGTCGTTGCCGTCACCTATCTGCTGCCGGTCTGGGGACTGTTCTGGGGAGCGGTGGCGGGTGAACGGGTAGGAACCCTCTCGGTGGTCGGCGTGGGCGTGATCCTGGCGGGGCTGGCGCTGCTCAATCTGCGGTTCCGGCGTGTTCGTATCCCCGTCCTCACCTGAAGCCCTGTCCCGAAACGCCGCCCCGGACCGGTAGGCTGGACACCTCACCGAATTTTCTTTTCACGAAGCCTACACTGATTCCCTACGGAGGAACATATGACCGCAACCCCGGAAACCAACAAGAGCAAGTGGCTCAGCGCCGAGATGAAGTACGACAGTGGCGTGTACAACAAGCATGAGGTCGTGATGGTGCGCGGCCAGGGCGCGACCGTGTGGGACGAGAACGGACGCTCGTACATCGACTGCGTGGCGGGCTACGGCGTCGCCAACATCGGCCACAGCCATCCGGATGTCGTCAAGGCCATTCAGGAGCAGGCGGGCAAGCTGATGATCATGCCCCAGAGCGTGCCCAACGACAAGCGCGCCGAGTTTCTGCAGGAACTGGTGGGCGTGCTGCCCGCGGGGCTGGAGCGGGTCTTCCTGTGTAACTCCGGCACCGAGGCGATGGAAGCGGCCAAGAAGTTCGCGATCACCGGCACGGGCCGCAAGCGCTTCGTGAGCATGAAGCGCGGTTTTTCCGGCCGCAGCCTGGGTGCCCTGGCGTTGACCTGGGAGCCCAAGTACCGTGAACCCTTCGGCGAGGCCGTGGACAACAAGAACGTGGACTTCGTGACCTACGGCAACATCGAGGAACTGCGCGCGGCCGTGACCGAGGAAACCGCCGCCGTGATCCTGGAACCCGTGCAGGGCGAGGGCGGGGTCCGTCCCGGCAGCCTGGAATTCATTCAGGAGGCCCGCCGCATCACCCAGGAAAAGGGCGCGCTGCTGATCATGGATGAGATCCAGACCGGCTTTTGCCGCACCGGCAAGATGTTTGCCACCGAGCACTTCGGGGTCACCCCCGACGGCATGACCCTGGCCAAGGCGATGGCGGGCGGCGTGCCCATCGGCGCGTTCGTGATGACTGCTGAGGTCGCCGACCGCATGCCTGCCGGCGGCCACGGCACCACCTTCGGCGGCAATCCCCTGAGCATGGCCGCCGGACTCGCCGCCATCCGCGCCATGAAGCGCGAGGGCATGGCCGAGCAGGCCCGCGAGAAGGGGGCGTACTTCATGGAGAAACTGCGCGCCATCGAGTCGTCCAAGATCCGCGAGGTGCGCGGGATGGGTCTGATGATCGGCGTGGAACTCAAGGAAAAGAGTGCGCCGTACATCACCGCGCTGGAACACGACGAGGGCGTGATGGCGCTGCAGGCCACGCCGCTGGTCGTGCGCTTCCTGCCGCCCATCACCATCTCCAAGGAGCAGATCGACACGGTGGTCGCCGCCTTCGAGCGTGTGCTGAACACGGTCAACCCGCGTGCCGAGCGTCAGGCCCAGCTGGCAGCGCAGGCCGAGGAAAAGCAGAGCGAGTAGCCGCCGGGTTCAGACCGGGCCGGGGAGCGAACGTGGCTCCCCGGCCCGTTTTTGCTGCCCATGACGGCGCCGGGCAAGTGTGAAATTCGCTCAGACACCCCAGCGTGAGGCTCCTTACACTGCGGGCGTGAAGTTCTGGGTGGGCGGGATATCGGCGCTGGCGCTGTTGGGTGGGGCGCTGGCGGTGGGTGCGGTGGCAGGCTCAGACGACCAGCTTGCCCCCGGCTTTCGGGTGGGTGGGGTGGACGTGGGCGGGCTGACCCGTGCGCAGGCGCTGGCCGCCGTGTCGGGGCAGACCCTGCGCGCACCGCAGGTAACGGTGGTGGCCGGCCACCACCGCTGGACTGTGGAGGCCGGCGCCCTGGGCTGGCACGCAGACGCCGAGGCCAGCGTGGCGGCGGCCGAGCGGGCCACCGCCGAGCGCACGGCCCTGCAGCGGCTGCGCGGGCTGGTGGGACAGGAGCAGCCTCAGAACTTTCCGCTGGTGGCCGCGGTGGACGCCGCCGCCGCCGGGAGGGCGCTGGCCACCCTGACGGCGGGTCTGGTCACTCCACCGACCGACGCCCGCGTGTACTTCGATAAGGTGGCCCTGCGCTACGCGGTGCGGGCCGACGCGCCGGGCCAGGAGTTTGAGGTCGAGGCCGCTGCCCGCGCCTACGCGGCGGCGCCGGCCACGACCCTGCTGCGTGTGACGGTGCAGGACCGCATGGCACAGGTCCGTGCACAGGACCTGCAGGGCCATGTGGCCCAGGGCAATGCCCTGATGCGTCCCTTCGGCGCCACGCTGGCGGGGACCAAACGCAAGGGTGTCCTCACGGCCCTGCAGGTCGCCAACCTGTACTGGGTGCGCCCCGAGGGCGTCGTGCCCGACCCGGCGGCGCTGAAGCGTGCCTTTGGTCTGCTGACCGAAACGGTGGACCAGCCGGCCCGCAATGCCCGCTTCGCCGCCCGGGGCGACAAACTGGTGGGAATGCCCGAGCAGGCCGGCCGGGTCACGGACCGGGCCGCCGCCTACGCCGCCTTCAAGACGGCGGTGTTCGATGCCAGCAAAACCAGCGTGATCCTGGCGAGCAGGGTCACGACACCCACCCTGACGCTGAAGCAGCTGCCCGATGCGGGCAAACTGCAACTGATCCACACCGGCCGCAGCACCTATGACCACAGCAGTCCGGAGCGGCGCACCAACGTCGCCAACGCGGCCGCCAGGATAGACGGCACGGTGGTTCCGGTGGGCGGCACCTTCAGTTTTCTGGAGAATCTGGGAAGCATTACTCCCGAGAACGGCTTCGTGGGCGGCCTGATCATCAGCGGTGGACGCACGGTGGACGGGCTGGGGGGCGGCGTGTGTCAGGTGAGCACCACCACCTTCCGCGCGCTGTACGGGGCCGGGCTGCCGGTCGTGGAACGCAACCAGCACTCCTACCGGGTGGGCTATTACGAACCGCAGGTGGGATTTGAGGCCGCCGTGTACGATCCGGGCCTGGACCTCAAGATGAAGAACGACACCGGCGGGCCGCTGCTTATCCGCACCGTCAACGACGACGCCCACAGCACGCTGGAGGTGCAGCTCTGGGGCCTCAAGCCGCAGCGGACCGTCAAGGTCAGCCCCGCCGTGATTCTGAGCCGCACGGCGCATCCACCCGCCAAGTATGTGGTGAACGAGAAGATGCGTCCCGGCACCTCCCGCCAGGTGGACTGGGCACAGGACGGTTACAAGCTGTACATCACCCGGACCATCAAGGACAGTTCCGGCGTCCGCACCGACACGGTGGGCACCGAGTACCAGCCGTGGCAGGCGGTGTATGAGGTCGGTCCCAGCAACTGACCTGCCGCGTCAGTCTGCTTCCAGTGCCTCCAGCTGCTGCCGGAACTGCGCCGGGTCGCGGGTCGGCAGATCGCAGGTGTGGTTGCGGCAGACATAGCCGGTGCCGCCGCCGGGGCGACCCTCCAGCACGGGCAGTGCGCCGCCGCCGGCGGTGAAGGCCAGGGCGGTGAAGGGCAGCGCGACCCCGGCGGCCACGTCCTCCAGTTCCGTTCGTTCCTGCGGCGTGCCGATGACCGCCACCTCCGAATGGGGCGCGGCCAGGAAGGCGGCGGCCTGCCACAACCCGCCGAAGCCCCCGCTGGCGGCGAGCATGTCGGCCTGGAAGCTCTGGACCGTGCGCCGGGCCAGCTCGCCGGCCCCAGGCAGGGCGTAATACCGGTCCATCCACACGGCGAGCAGCGCCGCCGCCGCGTTGTCGCTCAGGACCGCGCTGTCGAAGCCGGGGGCCTGACGGGTGAGCAGGGATTCGGCCTGTCCGCCCGAGGCCATGAACACGCCCGCCTCCTCGTTCCAGAAGTCGCGGCGCACGACCGTCCACAGTTCGCGGGCCCACTCCAGATGCGCCACCTCGCCGCCCGCCTGGAACAGAGACACTAGCCCCAGCGCGTACAGGGCATGGTCCTCAAGCAGGCCTTCCACCTTCGCAGCCCCGCCGCCCCAGGTGTGGCGCAGCGTGCCGCCGGGCAGCCGCAGCTCGGCGCGGATGAACTCCGCGTTGCGGCGGGCAATCTCCAGATAGTGCGGTTCGCGCAGCACCCGCGCCGCGTCCGCGAAGGCGGCCAGCGCCAGCCCGTTCCAGGAGGTCAGCACCTTGTCGTCGGTGCCGGGCTGCTCGCGGGTCTGGCGTGCGGCGTGCAGGCGGTTTTTCAGTCCGCTCAGCCGCGACTGAACGCGCTCCTCGCTGTCCTCCCGGGCGGCGGCCAGCTGCGCGGCGGGCCGGGCCAGATGGGGCACCGAGCGCCGCCCGTATTCGGGTCGGTGGGGGTCCAGAAAGTTGCCACCCTCGGTGATTCCCAGGTGGGCCATCACGAGGGTGGCGTCCTCGCCGTCGCCCAGCACGGCCCGCACCTCGGCGGGGGTCCAGGTGAAGGTGAGGCCCTCTACGCCCGCCGTATCGGCGTCCTGGGCACTGGAAAACCCGCCGCCGGGCTGCAGCATCTCGCGCTCCAGGTACTCCAGGGTCTCGCGGGCCAGACACGCAAACTGTGCGTCGCCGCTGACCTGATAGGCCCGCAGCAGCGTGCGCGTCAGCTGGGCATTGTCGTACAGCATCTTCTCAAAGTGCGGCACCCGCCACTCCGCGTCCACGCTGTAGCGGTGAAAGCCGCCGCCCAGCTGATCGTAGAGGCCGCCCCGGCCCATCTGGCGCAGGGTCTGCAGGGCCATCTCGCGGCCGTCGCGGCGCGTGAGCAAAAAGTCCAGCGTGGTGGGTGCAGGAAATTTGGGAGCGCTGCCAAAGCCTCCCCGGTCGGCGTCGTAGACCCGGCGCAGGTTCGCCACACCCCGGTCCAGAAAGTCCGGCGGCAGGTCGCCTTCCACCGGACGTGGCCGGCTGGCCTGCCGGATGTGGTCACTCAGGGCGCGGGCGTTCGCCGTGATCTTGTCGCGGTCCTGCGCCCAGGTGTGGGCCACGCTGTGCATGACCCGCATCAGGCTGGGCATGCCCTGGGCGTCCCGCGGCGGAAAGTAGGTTCCCGCGTAGAACGGTTCGGCCTCCGGCGTCAGGAAGACGGTCATAGGCCAGCCGCCCTGGCCGGTCATCGCCTGGGTGGCGGCCATGTAAACGGCGTCCACGTCGGGGCGCTCCTCACGGTCCACCTTGACGTTCACGAAGTGCGCGTTCATGTAGGCCGCTGTCGCCGCGTCCTCAAAACTCTCGTGCGCCATCACGTGACACCAGTGACAGGTGGAGTACCCCACCGAGAGCAGCACCGGCACGTCCCGCTCCCGCGCCGCCGCAAAGGCTTCCGGGCCCCAGGGCCACCACTCCACCGGGTTGTCCGCGTGCTGACGCAGGTATGGGCTGGATTCATGGGTCAGGCGGTTCATGTCTGTCAGGCTAACGCGCCGGGCGTGCCGGGGGAGCTGCGTTCCACAGAGCAGGCTTCACACATTCGCCGTTTCAAAAAGCCTCAGACTACGGGTCATGCCGCAGCCCGACACCACCCCCGCCCAGGGGGAAGCTTTGATTGACCGTCCTGTCCGGATCCGGGCAGGCTTCTCCCTGACCTTTGAAGTGCCCTACCCGACCCCCATGCTGTTCGTGGTGCAGCCGCAAGACCGCCTGCACCCCACCGGCACCCGCCAGCGCATCATCGATGCTCGTCCTCTGGGCGCGGCCCAGGGCATCCACACCTACACCGACATCCACGGCAACACGGTCTGGCGCACGCTGGCCCAGCCCGGCACGTTCACCATCGGCCACGACCTGATTGCCGAGGTGAGCCGCAACGCCGATCCCGTGCTGCCGCAGCTGCGCAAGACCCCGGTGGAGCAGCTGCCCGACGAGACCATCCAGTACCTGCTTCCCAGCCGGTACGTGGACAGCGACGTGATCAGCCCCGAGGCGTGGGACCGTTTCGGGCACATCACCGGGGGATGGGCACAGGTGCAGGCCATCAGCGATTTTCTGAACGACGAGTGTACCTACGGCTACGGCTCGAACAGCACCACCAGCGCCAAGCAGGCCCTGGACAGCCGGCGTGCGGTGTGCCGTGACTTCGCGCACATGGGCGTTGCGTTCTGCCGCGCGCTGAACATTCCTGCCCGCTATGTGTGCGGCTACATGCCCGACATCGACATCGTTCCGGACCGGGTGCCGATGGATTTTCATGCGTGGTTCGAGGCGTACCTCGACGGCCAGTGGCGCACCTTCGACGCCCGGCACAACAAGCCGCGTGCGGGCCGCGTCCTGATTGCCCAGGGCCGCGATGCCAGCGACGTGGCCTTCAGCACCACCTTCGGCAGCGCCCGACTGACCCACATGAGGGTCTGGGCGGATGAGACCGATATGGGCAATACGCTCGACATCGAGCCCAACCCCCGGATTTTCTAGCGGACTCCTGGGCCCGCCCTCTTCCCGGTGGAGAGGGCTTGTTCCTTGCAGCCCCCTGTCCCGGAGATAGAGGGGCGAAACGCCCGGCGGGGAGTGTTTACCCCCGCCGCACCCGCACAGGCCCCAGCGGCGTCCAGCCCCCGTGCCGGAGTGCGGCGCGCAGATCGTCCGGACCGAGGTGGGGCAGCAGGGGGCGGGCCTCAATGGTGACGTCACCCAGCCGCGCCACCGGCCACAGCCGCAGTTCCCAGGCGGGAAGTTCGGGCATTTCCGGCGCTCCGGTGGGGGTCACCGCTTCGAGCAGGAAGGCACCGAACAGTTCAGGGTCCGGGCGGACAGAGCGGGCCAACGGGGGGCAGGGGAGGGGGGAAGCGGGGTGGATGTTCAGGGTCATGGCTGGACCTCCTGGCCCCAGCTTGCGCCGCAGACGTCCATCTGGACATCGGCAACAGGCCGGGCACTGGGCGCCGGTCATCGGGTTTTCCGATGGGTCGGCCGCACGGCGCGGACCTACAATGGAACATGGCCGCCGCGAAGTCTGTTCTGTCTGCCCCGGGTTCGTCCATGACGCACGCTCCGTTGATCCAGCCCGCCCCGGTCCATCCGGGCGCGGTTCATCCCAGTACGGGCCAGCCCACGCTGGCGCAGTTGCGTGCCCTGATCGCCGTGGTGGACGTCGGGGGTTTTGGCGAGGCGGCGGCCGCGCTGAACGTGTTGCAGTCGTCGCTGAGCGAGGCGGTAGGCAAACTCGAGGACCTGGCAGGCCGCGCGCTGCTGCGCCGCAGCGCCAGGGGCACGGTTCCCACGCCCGCCGGGCTGCGCGCGGTGGTTCACGCGCGCACGGCCGTGCAGGCCTCCGGAGACGTGCTGCTCTCGGCACAGGATGACGGCGAACTGTCCGGGCTGTTGCGGGTGTCGTCCTTCCGCTCGGCGGCCACGCATCTGCTGCCGCCTGTCCTGGCCGCCTTTCGCCGTCGGCATCCGGCGGTCACGGTGCGGCTGCTGGACGGCGACCGCAACCGGGGAGAAACCGGCGAACAGCAGGTCAGGAATGGACAGGCAGACCTCGCGCTGGTGGAGGGCGAGTCGGCCCCCGGCCTGCGGCTGACGCCCCTTCTTCAGGACGAGTACCTGTTTATCGCTCCGGCGTCACGCGGCAGCCATCCCGTCTTGGCCGAGGAACTGGGGGGCGCGACCCTGCTGCTGTCTCCCAGAGGAAACTCGTGTCATCAGCGGATCGAGACGTACCTGCGCGGCCTGGGCATAGACGACTCGGGCATCACCGAAATAGACCAGGACAGCGTGATCCTAGGCATGGTGCGCCACGGCCTGGGCGTCACGCTGATGCCCCGGCTGGCGCTGCTGCCGGTGCCGGACGGAGTGGTGACCTTGCCCCTTCCCCAGCCGCTGACCCGCAGGATGGCAGTGGCTGCGTTGCCGTGGCGCGCTCAGCTGCCGCTGATCCGGGCGTTCACGGCGGCGCTGGTGGATTCGCTGGGGTCGCCCGTGTCGGGCACGTCCTGACCGGAGAAAACGGCGCGGAGCGTTACAGGGCCTGTTCCACAAACTGCGCCGCCCGCGCGCCGATCATCATGCTCGTGGCGTTCGTGTTGGCGTGGATGATGCGGGGCATCACGCTGGCGTCGGCGATCCACAGACCCTCCACGCCGCGCACGGCCAGCGTGCGGTCCACCACGGCGTCGTCGCTGTCGCCCAGCGCCGCCGTGCCGACCGGGTGGTACAGCGTGGCCGATTCGGCGCGGACATGAGCGGCCAGTGCACCGTCGCTGCGGACCCCGCTGCCGGGCAGGGCCTCCCCCCGGCGGTGGGCGAGCAGCGGCGGCGTCCCGGCGATCTCGCGCGCCAGCCGCACCCCGGCCACCAGCCGTTCCAGGTCGGCCCCGGCGCTGAGGTAGCGCGGATCGATGCGCGGGGCACTCAGGGGGTCGCGTGAGGCCAGCGTGACCTGCCCCCGGCTGTGAGGGGCGACCAGCACCGGCCCGACCGTGAAGTGGTGCCCGGTTTCGCGCGTGAAGCCGTGGTCGCGGAAGTACGCCGGGCCGAAGTGAAACTGCAGGTCCGGATCGCCGGTCGCTGGGCCGGACCGCGCGTGCGTGAAGGCCGCAGCCTCGGCAATGTTGCTTGCCAGCGGCCCATTGCGGTTCCACAGGTACTGGGCCAGGGCCAGCGCCTCGGGCACCGCCTCCAGTGACGGACTGTGCGAGCGGAAGACCACCGGGACCGCGAGGTGGTCCTGCAATCCCTGGCCCACACCGGGCAGGTCGCGCCGGACCCCCAGGCCGTGCCGTTCGAGTTCCGCCCGGGGGCCGATGCCCGAGAGCATCAGCAGCTGGGGGGTCTGCACCGCGCCGGTGGCCACGATCACCCCACCGGCGGGGGCGTCCAGGGTGCGGCCCCGCCAGCGCAGGCGCACCCCTGCGGCCCGCGTGCCCTCCCACAGCAGTTCCAGCACGTGTGCGCCCGTCAGCACCGTCAGGTTGGGGTGGCGCAGCACCGGTTGTAAGAAGGCCCGGAAGGCGCTGTAGCGTTCGCCGTTGCGGTGGTTGCTTTCCAGCAGGCCCGCGCCCTCCAGCACGCCATCATTGAAACTCTGCGCCTCGGGCACGTGCAGGGCGGTCGCCGCCGCCGTCACGAAGGCGTGGCTCAGGGGATGTGAGGCGGCCCGCGCTCCCGTCGGCAGCTTCCCGCCGGTGCCGCGTGTTCCGCTCGCCTCTCCCCGGAAGTCCTCTAGGTCCCGGAAGGCGGGCAGCACGTCGGCCCAGGTCCAACCCTCGCCCCAGCCGTCGAAATCCCGCTTCGAGCCGCGAATGTAGATGGTCGCATTGATGGCGCTGGAGCCGCCCAGCACCTTGCCGCGCGGCCAGTAGAACTGCCGGCCATCGGCACAGGGCTGGGGCACGGTCTGGAAGTTCCAGTCCACCGCCGAGCGGAACAACCGGGGAAAGCCCGCCGGGGGCCGGATAAACGGGTGGGTGTCGCGTCCGCCCGCCTCCAGCAGCAGCACCCGAAGCCCCGCATCGAGCAGCCGCCGCGCCGCCACACAGCCGCCCGAGCCGGCTCCAACAATGATCACGTCTGCACGTCTGGCGGTCATGGAGGCCGAGTATAGAGAGGCGGCGGGTCCCGGCGGGCCGGCGCGTTCTACACTCGGCGCATGAACGAATTTTCCCTTCCCCGTGGTTTTCATGCCGCCGCGATGGCCGCCGGCATCAAGCCCAGCGGCAAGACCGACCTGAGCGCCGTCGTCTCGGACAGTGAGTGCGTCTGGGCCTTTGCGGGCACGCGCAGCACCACCGCCGCCGCCTGCGTGACGCGCAACCGCGAGCTGTACGCGGCGGGCGGCCCGGTGCGGGCGCTGCTCGTGAACGCGGGCAACGCCAATGCGGCCACCGGACGGCGCGGCGCACAGGACAATGCCGATCTGGCCGACGCCCTGGGCAGCGTGCTGAACGTGGATATGGATGCCGTGCTGACCGCCAGCACCGGCATCATCGGCCACCCCCTGCCCATGGACCGGGTGCTGAGCGGCATCGAGCATCTGCCCGACGGGCTGGCCGAGGCCGGCAGCGGCGACGCCGGGGCCTTTGCCCACGCGATCATGACCACCGATACCCGCCCCAAGACGGCGCAGGTCACGCTGGGCGGCGGCGCCCGCATCGTGGGGGTGGCCAAGGGCAGCGGCATGATTCACCCGGACATGGCGACCATGTTCGCCTTCGTCTTCACCGACGCCGCCGTGGACGAGCTCAGCCTGCGTGCGGCCTTTCCCGGCGTGGTGGCCCGGACCTTTAATGCCGTGACGGTGGACGGCGACACGAGCACCAACGACATGGCCGCCGTACTCGCCAACGGTCAGGCCGGCGCGGTGGACCCGGCCGAGTTCCTGGCGGCCCTGGAGGGCGTGATGCGCGATCTGGCCCGGCAGATTGCTGCCGACGGCGAGGGTGCCACCCGGCTGCTGACCGTCCGCGTCACGGGCGCCCTGACCGAGGCCGAGGCGCTGGGTGCCGCCCGCACCTGCTGCGTGAGCCCGCTGCTCAAGAGTGCCGTTCACGGCTTTGACCCCAACTGGGGCCGCGTGATCATGGCGGTGGGCCGCAGTGGAGCCACCGTGAACATCGAGGTGATGACCGTGGCCGTGCAGGGGCATCCGGTCTTTGCGGGCCGCCCGCTGCCCTACGACGACGCGGCGGTCAGCGCCTCCATGCGGGCCGACGAGGTGGTTTTTGACCTCGATCTGGGCGTGGGCGGCGCGTCGGGCGAGGCCTGGGGCTGCGACCTCAGCGCCGAATACGTGAGCATCAACGCGGACTACACGACCTGACGGGAGCGTGGACCGTGAGAGGGCACGGGGAGGGGGGACGCCGGATTTTCACCTCCCTGCGGCCTTTTCACTACGTGCCCTGCCCCCGGACTTCGCTTGAGTCAATCTTCATCACCGCGTTGTGCTCCGGGAGCACTGGCCTACGCTGCCCCCATGACCAAGACTTCTGCCCCGCTGCCCGCGCTGGCCCGTCCCCTGGATTTCTCGCTGTCGTCCAACCGTTTTGCGGTGCTGGGCGCCGGCTCGGCGCTGCTGCTCGGGCGCGCCCTGCGCGGCGACTGGCGGCAGGCGCTGGGGGTGGGCGGCTCGGCTTTCAACGCCTGGGCCGTCGCCCGTGAACTCGATCCCGACTCGCCCGAGACGGCCAATGCCGCGCTGCTGGTGGCCGTCGCGGTCACGCTGCTGGGCGGAGCGGGCAATCCGATGGGCGGCGCCGCGTCCCTCAGCGGCCTGCGCCTGGTGGCCGGAACCACCGGCCGGTCCGCCACCCCCATTGACCACGCAGCCCTGCTGCTGCAATCGGCCCTGGCAGCGGCCACCGGGCAGCGCAGCGCGGCCCTGCTGGCGGGCTTGGCTCCGCTGCTGAGCGCCGAATCCCGGGCGCTGTGGCCCGCAGTGGGCGCGGCGGTGCCCCGGCTGTGGGGCCGGAAAGACAAGACGGGAGAGAAACGGCAGGGCACTCAGGTTCCCGCCACCGTGGTGACGCTGGCGGCCCTGGCGCTCGCTCCGCTGTTGCTTGCCCCCGAGACGGTCAGCAGCCGATGCGACCGGTCGGCACGCCGGGTGCGTGAGGGTGACCTGCAGCGGGCGCGGCAACTCGCGGTGCTGGCCCTGCTGGCCGGCCTGCTGGGCCGGCAGACCCGGGGCCTCGACTCACTGGCCGCCGCCACCCTGACGGTGGGCCTGCGCCGGCTGAACGTTCCCACCGGCTGAATCCCGGGATTTACAGGGCAACCGGGACACCGTTGGTTCTGGGCTGTGGTCGGCTGCGGTCAGTCCTGGGACGCCCGCAGCCCCTCGCCCGTGCCCGGTACCGGAGCGAGCGCGCCGTACATCAGCAGGCTGAAGCGGTCCTGCCAGTCCCTCAGCACCTCGCGCTGATCGCGGTGTCCGCCGTGCAGCAGCGCGAGCAGACAGGCGTCGACGAGCAGGGCGCTGAGGGTAGCGACGTTCGCATCCGGCCGCAGGCGCCCCTGGGACTGCATCGCGAGCAGCACCGGCTCGACCAGCGCGGCCAGGGTCAGGGCCGTGCGCATCCCGTTGCCGGCTCCCATCAAACGGTCGCCCAGCCCCAGCTGCCCCTGGGCCGCGCTCCCAGCTGGTTCTGGCCCCGCGCCCAGCACTGCCTGCCCGACCGCACCGACGAGGTGGCGGTAGCGCACCCCCAGGTCGGCCATGCGGGTCATCACGTTCTCCCAGACCTGCTGGGGGCTGGCGCCGGCGCGCAGGCGCTCGATGGCGTCGTCACGGCTGGCCTGCACCGCCTTGTCGAAGTGGGCAAGCAGCATGTGCACCTTGCTGGGAAAGTAGCGGTACAGGTTGGTGCGGCTCACGAAAGCGGCGCGGGCGATGTCCTGGGCGCTGGTGGCCTCCAGCCCGCTGCGCGCAAACAGCTCGAAGGCGGCGCGGGCGATGCGTTCACGCCGGGCCTCTTCCTGTTCCTGCCGGTCCACCTTCACGCGGCCAGAATACTGCGGAACCCACCCGCAGATTGGTAAGCGTCCCTGAGGTGTTCTTGAGCTATGGGGGGGCGGGCGTATCCCCCTCTCCGCCCCCTACCATAACCCTTCATGAGGGAACGCGCTGTGAAGCACTCGCCTGACAGGAGACCGGAGCGTGGCATACAGTAGGCGAGACCGGAAGGTTCGCTCCTCCTTCCGGGGAAAGGAAGGGTGAAAGCTGTGCATATCTACAAACTGTCAGGCCGAAACGTCGATGTGACCGATGCCATGCGCGATTACGTCGAGGAGAAGCTCACGCGTCTGGACCGTTACAACGACTCCATCACGGACGCCCGCGTGACCTTGACAGTTCGGGAGGTACGCGACGCCACCCGGCGCAACCGTGTGGAAGTGCAACTCAACGTGCCCAACGGCATCATCCGCGCCGAGGAACACCACGCCGACATGTACGCCGCCATCGACAAGGCCAGCGACGTGCTGGAGCGGCAGCTGCGCAAGTTCAAGACCCGCTACATGAAGGCCCGCCACGACGGTGCGCCGCAGCCTGTGCCCGGTCCCGCCGAGGCGGCGGTGGAAGCCGGCATGGATGACGTCAGCGAGTTCAGCCCCGAGATCGTGCGCCAGAAGCGCTTTGACCTGCGCCCGATGAGCCCCGAGGACGCCGTGGCCCAGATGGAGGCGCTGGGGCATGACTTCTACGTCTTCGTGAACATGACTTCCGGCGCGACCGGTGTGGTCTACCGCCGCAAGGACGGCCACTACGGCCTGATCGAACCCAGCTGAGGGCCATCCAGCCGGGGGGGGTTCCTCTGCCCGGCGGACGGCCTCCCGGCAATTCTGGACCACGCCTGTGAACACCGGTGGGCGCTGCCGCAAAGGCGGGAGGTCCCGCCGGTGTTCCCTGTCGGTGGCCACCGTCTCATCACGGCCCCATCTACAGGCGAACGATCTGCTACTCTGCGTCGTTGTGATCGCCTACGTGATCAATCCAGGGACCGGCGGCGTGAAGCTGGCCTGCGCGGCCATCGAAGCGAGCCTGAACGCGGCCCTGCCCGGTCAGCTGCAGCTGATTCTGACCCGCGAGGAGCTGTCGCTGGACGTCTCGCCCACGGCGGACGATCTGCCGGAACTGATTCGTCAGCTGCGGACCCTGACCGAGGGCTGGCCCGCTCCGGACGCGGTGGTCGGGCGCGGCGGCCTGATCGGCCGGGTGGCGGCGGGAACCTACCGCGTGACCCCGGAGATGGCGGCCTTCGCCGTGCAGGATGACGGCGCGCGGCATCCGCCCAACCTGGGCGGACCGCTGGCGCTGGCGCTGGCCGAGGAGTACGGTGTGCCCGCCTTCGTGGTCGACCCGCAGAGCGTGGACGAACTGCTGCCCGAGGCCCGCGAGACCGGCCTGCAGGGGGTGCGCCGTCACGCCGAATTCCATGCCCTGAATGCCCGCGTGGTGGCCCGCCGCGCCGCGCACGACGTGGGCAAACGGTTTCAGGATGCCCGTATCGTGGTGGCCCACCTGGGCGTGACGACCAGCGTGACGGCCTTCGAGCACGGACGCGCCATCGATACCAGCGGCACCGGTCCCGATGGTGGCCCGCTGGGCGCCCGTCAGAGCGGCCCGCTGCCTGCCCGCTCACTGCTGGCGCTTGTCCGCGAGCACGGAGAGCAGGGCGCGCTGCAAATGCTTTCCGGTGCGGGCGGCTTCAAGTCCCTGACGGGCAGCGCCAACCTCAAGGATCTGGAGGCGCGGCTGGTCAGCGACCCCGAGGTGCAGTCTGCCGCCGCCGCCTTCGTGCATCAGGTGTGCAAGGCGGTGGGCGAGCAGACCGGGGCGCTGACGGGCCGCCCAGACGCGCTGGTGCTTACCGGCGGCATTGCCCGCTGGGAGGAACTGGTGGACCGCATTGAGCGCCGGTTGGCCTGGGTGGCCCCGGTACTCGTGGTGCCCGGCGAGCTGGAACTCGAGGCCCTGGCCGAGGGCGCAGGCCGCGTGCTGCTGGGGCTGGAGGCCGCGCGCGAGTGGCGCCACCCCCACGCCGCGCCGGGAGCGTAATGGCCCGCCGCGCCCGACGGCCTGCGCCCGATCCCATCCGTGCGACGAGCATGTGGCGCGTGGATCAGGTGTTCCTGGCCCGCCGGGGTATGCGTGTGGAGGTCACGTCCTCGCTCGTCAACGACCAGGGGGGGCTGCGCAACCTGACGGTTACCGCCCCCACCGACGATCCCCATGAGGCGGTGCGGCACGCCGCGCGCTACATCGCGGGCAAGGGCAATGTCAGCGGCGCACGGCAGGCCCGCGTCCGCTGGACCCGCGAACAGGCCACCACGGAGCAGGACGCCCTGATCCGCGACCGCGCCCTGGAAGACGAGTTCCTGGACGAGTTCGAGGAAACCCTGGCGGCGGTGCGCGACCAGCAGCGTTAGACCCAGGCAGTGGGGGAGACGTGAAGCGGTCTTGCCCGCTGTCACCACACCTCTGTGGTCTGCGGCCACCGGCCTGCTGGGTCAACCGCCCGCGCCGGTGTAAGCTGGGTTCACCACAATATCCTGTCCGCCCGGAGGCTGTTCGCCCCGCCCTCTCCTTCCAACACGAAAGGATCGGTGGTCTGAAAATGCCCGTCCGTATTGTCAGCCTCGCCGCGCACAGCGGCGCTGGGAAAACCACGCTGAGCGAAGCCCTGCTGCACCACAGCGGGGCCATTTCACGTCTTGGCCGGATCGAAGACGGCACGACCCAGAGCGACCACACCGACGCCGAGAAGGCGCACGGATTTTCCATCAGCACCGGGGTGCTGCGCCTGAACCATCAGGAGACCGACATCACGGTGCTGGACACGCCGGGCTACGCCGACTTTGTGCGCGAGATCCGGGGCGCGGTGCGGGCCGCCGACGCCGCTCTGGTGCTGGTCAGTGCCGTGAGCGGGGTGGAGGTCGGTACCGAGCGGGTGTGGGCCACTGCCGACCGCTTCAACATGCCCCGGCTGGTGGCGGTGAACAAGATGGACCGCGAACGCGCCGATTTTCATGCGGTGCTCGCCGACCTGCGCTCCAGCCTGGGCGGGCCGGTGGCGCCGCTGTACCTGCCCATCGGGGAGGGCCCGGACTTCCGGGGCGTGGTCAACGTCCTGAACGGCGAGGCCAGTGACGGCCAGGACGTTCCGTCGGACATGCGCTCGGTCCTGAAGGAGGCTCGCGACGGCCTGACCGACGCCATCATCGAGAGCGACGACGCCCTGATGGAGCGCTTTCTGGAGGGCGAGAAGATCGGTGTGGAGGACCTGCACGCCGCCTTCCTGCGGGCGGTCCACGCGGGAACGCTGTATCCGGTCATGCCGGTCAGCGCCACCACGGGCGTGGGGGTTCCGCAGTTGCTGGACCTGCTGGTGACAGGCCTGCGCAGCGCCCGCGAACGCGGCCCGACCACCGGCCAGGACGGTCAGAACCGCGAGCCGCTGCCCGACGCGCCCTTCAGCGCCCGGGTATGGCGGGTGAGCATTGACCCCTTCGTGGGCAAGCTGGCCTACATCCGGGTGTACAGCGGGACCCTGCAACCGGGCGACACGGTGCTGAACACCTCGCGCGACAACCTCGAGCTCAAGCCCGCACACTTGTACCTGATCAATGGCAAGGAGCTGACCGAGGTGCCCGAGCTGCGTGCCGGAATGATCGGCGTGCTCACCAAACTGAGTGACCTGCACGCCGGCGATACCCTGGCCGATCCGGCGAATCCCATTCAGTACGATCCGCTGTGGCTGCCCGACCCGGCCCACACGGTGGCGCTGCATCCGGTCACCCGCCAGGACGAGGACAAGCTGGGCGCGGCGCTGGGCCGCCTGATGGAGGAGGACCCCACGCTGCATTTCCGGCGCGAGGCGCAGACTGGAGAGCAGTTGCTCAGCGGCATGGGCGACATGCACCTGAGCATCGCCGCCGAGAAGCTGGCCGCCCTGGGGGTGAACGTCACGGTCAGCACGCCGCAGATTCCGTACCGGGAAACCATCCACGCCGCCGCCCAGGCCCAGGGCAAGCACAGGAAACAGAGCGGCGGCCACGGCCAGTACGGCGACTGCACCATCCGCATAGAGCCCGGCGAAGACTTCGAGTTCAGGAGTGCGGTGGTCGGAGGGGCCATTCCCGGCAAGTACCTGCCGAGCATCGAGAAGGGCGTTCAGGACGCCATGCAGAAGGGCAGTCTGGCCGGTTATCCCCTGCAGGGCCTGTCTGTGACGGTGCTGGACGGCAGCTACCACGACGTGGACAGTTCGGACATCGCCTTCCGCATGGCGGGCAGCATGGCGCTGAAAAATGCGCTGGAACAGGCCCGGCCCGGTCTGCTGGAACCCGCCGTGCTGCTCAAGGTGCGGGCGCCCGCCTCGTTTACCGGCGACCTGATCAGCGACCTGCAGACCCGCCGCGCCCGCGTGCAGGGCATGGATACCGGGGGCACGGTGATCACGATCAGCGCGGTCGTGCCGCAGGCCGAGCTGCAAAACTACAGCGCCGACCTGCGCTCGCTGACCGGTGACCGCGCAGCCTTCAGCGTCAAGCCACACGGCTACCAAGACGTGCCGGACCACCTTGCCAGAAAGATCATCGAGGAGCGGCGGGCCGAGGTGGCCGCCGGCTGATTCCGGCCCACGCGCCGGTACCCGGAGAAGAAGGGGGCTGGAAAACCCCTCTCATTCCTCTATAATTTTCTTATTCCCACGCGCCTTTCACGAGCCAGGAGCTGTTCCTGAACTCGCGTGCCGTCGTGGCGTGGGCTGCGAGGTGTCGTCTATGAAAAGAGCTGTCTGGACGCTGTCGTTGCTTGTGCTGTGGGGCGGGAAGGGGGCGCTGGCCGCCGGTCCGGCCAGCAGTCTGGTCCCCGCCAGCTTCAATGAGGGCGCGGTGATCGTGACCGACCGCGTCGCCGTCGCCGAACTGGCCTCTGCCCTGCGGGACGCCGCCAGCGCCGCCGGCGGCAGCTGCACCAAGAGCGAATACGTGGTTTGGACCGAGCCGGACGAGGGCCTGGAAGACACCTTCAACGGCGGCGTCCAGTCGCTGGGCTACCGGTACCAGCTGCTGGACCGCAGCGATGAGCCCGATGGTCGGGCCTCGATCTTCTCGCTGATCGGGGCCAAGGATGCGCTGGCCGGCATCTGGGTGGAGGCCGGGGGCAACGCCGTTCTGGCATGGTGCACGCTGAAACCCATGGCGGCCGCTGCCCCCGCCAAGCCCGCTGCCCCCGCTCTGAAGCCCACCGCGCCGGGGGCCAGCGTGGCCAAACCCGCGCCCGCCAAACCTGCGCCCGCTCCCGCACCAGCCAAGCCCGCTGCGCCCGCCACCAGCGCCAGACCGCCCACCACCAAGCCTGGATATGTCAGCGGGCTGGTGCTGGACACCCAGGGCCGTCCGCTGGCGGGGGCACGGGTGTTCATCAGCGGTACCACCTTTACCCAGGGCCAGAAGACCAGCTTCGAGACCGAGACGAAAGCGGACGGCACCTACAGCCTGCGCGTGCCGGACGGGCGGTATCAGGCCAAGGCCTCGTACACCACCACGTTTGAAGGTCAGACCTTCTCGTTCTTCATGGACCCGGCCAGCGGCAACCCCAGCACCAGCGTGGACTCCAGCGAGGGCGGCAACCTCAACTTTCGCTGGAAGCTGTCCGGCCCACGGGCGGGCAGCGGCGCCGGGGCCAACCGGTACGATGATTTCTACGGTTCAAGCGTTGATTTCAGCTACTGCGGCCTGCCGGCAAAGGCGTACTGCGCCGAGAAGTACAGCGCTGTGACGCCCGGCGCGGCCCCCGGCGGCAGCACCATCACCGTAACCTTCACGCCCCAGGGCAAGCTGGTGGACGGCAGCACGGGAAAACCCGTCGTTTATACCTTCAAGGCGGCCCCCCTGGCTCCTCCCGGCGGCTACCCCTACTCCGAACCCAACGGCGGGGGCCGCACAACATTGGGCCAGGGATGGCAGTACCACAGCACCAACTTCAATGACCTGCCGCTGGGCCGCTACATCCTGACCGTCACCGCCACCCTGCCAGACGGCCGCCAGAAGCCCCTCAAGCTGGGACTCGCTGCAAACGACGTGGAACACAGCAGCGTCATCGTACGCTGGGTGCCCTGGGATGACTTCAACCCGGCCAGCTACAGTGGCGGCGGCATCAAGCAGATGAAGGTGTTCGTGAGGGACTGAGGCGACCCGGGCGGCGGGTTCGCTAGCATGGGAGCCATGCCCTCTTCCGTCATCGCCGACCTGCGTTCCGATACCGTCACCACGCCCACCCCCGAGATGCGCGAGGCCATGGCCCGTGCGGAGGTGGGCGACGACGTGTACGGCGAGGATCCCACCGTCAACGAGTTGCAGGCCGAAGTCGCCCGCCTGACCGGCTTCGAGGCGGGCCTGTTCATGCCGTCCGGCAGCATGACCAATCAGGTGGCGATTGCCCTGCACACCCGCCGGGGCGAGGAGGTCATTTGCGCCGAGGGTAGCCACATCTACGAGTGGGAGCTGGGCATGATGGCGGCCTTCAGCGGTGTGGTGCCGCGCTTCGTGACCGCGCCGCTGGGAGTGCCCGATCCCGAAGACGTGCGTCTGGCGGTGCGTCACAGCGTCCACCAGTCGCCCACCGGCTTGATCAGCCTGGAGAACACCCACAACAAGGCGGGCGGCACCATTATTCCGCTGGAAGTCATTGAGCAGATTCGCGCAGTGGCCGATGCCGAGGGCCTGCCCCTGCATCTGGACGGCGCACGGGTCTTCAATGCAGCGGCGGCGCTGGACGTGCCCCTCTCCGAGATCACGCGGCACTTTCATACCGTCAGCGTGTGCCTGAGCAAGGGCCTGGGTGCTCCAGTGGGCAGCGTTCTGGTGGGTACGGCGGGGCAGATGAAGCAGGCCCACCGCTACCGCAAGATGCTGGGCGGCGGCATGCGGCAGGCCGGGGTGCTCGCTGCCGCCGCCCTGGTCGCTCTGCGGGATGGTCCTGCCCGGCTGCAGGCCGATCACCGCCGCGCCCGCGTGCTGGCCGAGGCGCTGGCCGGGGCTGGATACCGCGTCAATCTGGCAGCCGTGCAGACCAACATCATCTACGTCACGCTGCCCGACGCCGCCGCGCACGTCGCGCGCTGGGCCGAACACGGCGTGCTGGCGAGCGCGCTGGGGCCGGATTCGGTGCGCTTTGTACTGCACCATCAGGTCGGGGATGACGCGCTGGCCGGAGCCATGGACGTGCTGCTGCAGGACCGGGCCGTGGCGGGCGCCCTGAAATAGGCCCCCGAGGGTCAAGAACCCCTCCACCAGAAGGCGGAGGCAGGGTGAGGGCCCGCGCAGTACCCTCTGAGACATGACCGCCCCGAAGACGGACACCTCCGCCCCGCACCCCCGGCCCGACGAGGCGCAGCCCCCCACTGGCCGGGCGGGCATCCGTGCGGTGAGTGGCAACCGGGCGGCACTGACCCTGCTGATCGTTCAGAACGTGGTTTCTGCCGTGCTGGTCGGATTGCGGATACCGCTGGGCCTGGCGCTGCTGGGTTCGTTCGGAGTGGTGGTGGCCGTCGCCTTCGTGTTTTTCCGGCCTACCCTGCGGGCGCTGGGCCATGATGTGCGCTGGCGCACGCCGCCGTCCTGGGGGCTGGCGCTGGCAGCCTTCGCGCTCGCCTTCCTGGCGTCGCGGGCCTTCGTGCTCGCCTACGTCACGCTGGTTCCGGGAGCCGTGGACTCGGTGCCGCAGTTCCTGAGCCGGGGCCCGGATCTGTGGGCGCTGCTGCTGGCGGCGGGCCTGCTGATTCCCTTTGCCGAGGAAGTGGCTTTCCGGGGCCTGCTGATGCGCGGCCACGAGCGGGCGGCCGGGTTCACGGTGGCGGCGCTGACCTCCACCTTCGCGTTTTCGGTGGCGCACGGGGTTCCGGCGAGCATCGCGGGCATTCTGCCGCTGGCCTACGTGCTTGCCCGGGTGGTGCAGCACAGCGGCAGCCTGTGGAACGGAGTGATCGTCCACGCGCTGAACAACACCCTGGCGGTCGCGCTGGGCAGTGCGCTGGCCGGGCGCAGCCTGGGCGACCCGGCGCAGGCCACCGAACTGCTGGGCAATCCGGCCCTGAAGTGGCCGTTGGCGCTGGGTGCGCTGCTGTTCGGCGGGGTCGTGATGGTCGTGCTGCAGTTGTGGCTGACCCCCCGGCCCGATCCGCAGGAGCGCGGCGCCCCGGGCCCCTGGCTCAGCCTCGCCTACGTGGTGATCGTGCTGTTCGGGTTGGTGGCGGTCGCCCTGACCTTTCCGCAGGTGGGCCTGTGGATGACCGACCTGCGGCGTGCGCTGTTCTGAAGCGTTCCTGAACGCCACACGCCTGAGGCGGCGGGAGCATTCGCGGGCAACTCAGTTCTGGAGGCGGCGGCGCGGCGCGAGCGTCATCAGGGCCTGGGCGAGCGCCTGTGGATTGTGGCGGGCCTGATCGGGCTGAATCAGCGGCACCACGACCGCGCTGCTGGTCAGGTCCCGGCCGGCCGCCTCCAGGGTCAGCACGTGTGCGCCCGCCTGGGCGTAGTGGTCGATCACGGCGTCGGGCAGGACCGCGCTGTTGACCAGCACGCAGTCGGGGGTGCGGCCCAGGTGCCGGGTAATGGCCGTCACGTGTCCCTCCAGACTCAGGCCGTCGGTCTCGCCGGGCTCGGTCATCAGGCTGGCCACGTAGATCAGCGGGGCGGCCGAGTTCCGGATGGCGCGCGCAATATCGGGAACGAGCAGCGAGGGAATGATGCTGGTGAACAGGCTGCCCGGCCCCAGCACGATCTGTTCGGCCCCTTGGATGGCCGCAAGTACGTCGGGCAGGGCCGGCAGGCCCGGGGGGTCGAGCCGGACCTCACAGATGCGGGCCTCACCCACGCCGGGGGCGAACTTGCTCTCCCCCCGGATCTCGCGGCCATCACTCAGGCGGGCCACCAGTGTGGCGGGCGCGGTGGTCGCCGGAAAGACCTGTCCGCGAATGCGCAGCACCTCGTGGATGTCCTTCATGGCCTCGGCCAGCCCGCCCTCCTCCTCGCTGAGGGTCGCGAGCATCAGGTTGCCGAAGGTGTGGCCCTCAATGCCGTCGCCGCGTTTGAAGCGGTGCAGCAGCAGCCGCGCCATCACCGGGCTGTCGCTCAGGGCGGCGTAGCAATCGGTCAGGTCGCCGGGCGCGATCATGTCCAGCGACTCGCGCAGCCGCCCGCTGGAGCCGCCGTCGTCCGAGACGGCCACGATGGCGGTGGTGTGGCCAGTGTGCGCGCGCAGACCCGAGAGCAGATTCGAGAGCCCGGTGCCGCCGCCCACCGCCACGATGCGGGGTCCCCGCGCCAAGTTGCGGCGCTCGTACAGCACGTCCACCGCCGTCTCGGGGGCCGTGCCGGTACCGCGCAGCATGGAGCGGTTGAGCATGGCGATGCTGAAAAACGCCCCGACCAGCGACAGTCCCATCACGAGCATGCCGGTCACGTGCAGCGGCATCACCCCCGGCGAGGTCAGGGCGTTGAGGTAAAGAATCCAGCGCGTGGCGATGAAGTGCAGCGGCCCGGTCCACGTGAAGTGCAGGAAGCCCACTGCCCCCACCAGCGTACAGAACACGAACAGCACCAGCCAGCGCTTGACGCCGATGCCGGGCGCCAGCCACATGCGGGCACGCCGGGTCGCGTGCCGGCCCCTCAGGACCGCCCCGGCCCTGAGGCCGTTCCCGCCCAGCCCTCCCCTCAAAGCGCCCTTTCGCGGTGGCGCGGGCGAATCGCTCACTTCAGCCGGCCTCGGCGGTCTTCATGTCGCGGTGGTCGGTCACGTCCACGTTCAGGTCGCGCAGGTCACCGGCCAGCCGCGTGGCCACCGCCACGCTGCGGTGCTGCCCGCCGGTGCAGCCGATGCCCACCGTGTACCCGTGGCGCCCGCTGCTCCGCGCCCGCTCGGCGGCGCTGCGTACAAAATCCCGCAGCTCGGCGTAAAACTCCTCCGAGGACGGATCCTGAAACACGTACCCGGCCACGTCCGCCTCCAGGCCGGTCTTTGGTCGCAGCGCGGGGTCGTAGTACGGATTGGGCAAGGAGCGCACGTCCACCACCATGTCCACGTCTCGCGGCGGCGAGTGCTTGAAGCCGAACGACAGCAGGCGCAGATTGAAATCGTGCTCCAGCCGGTACAGCCGCAGCACCCGCTCGGACAGCTGCGCGGCCGACAGCTCGGTGGTATCGATCACGGTATCGGCGATGGCACGCAGCGGCGAGAGCAGCGTGCGCTCGCGGGCGAAATCAACCATCAGGGTGTCGCCCAGCGGGTGTTCGCGGCGGGTCAGGTTGTAGCGCTGCAGCAGCACCTCCGCCGTCGCTTCCAGAAACAGCACCCGCAGGTCCTCGCGCCGCCGCGACAGCCGCTCGTAACTCGACTCCAGCGCTCCCAGGAAATCGCGGGTACGCGCGTCGGTGCTGATGGCAACCCGTCCCAGCCCCCGCGCAGTCGCCAGATCGTGCATGGCTCCCCACAGTTCGGGCGGCAGGTTGTCGGTGATAAAAAATCCAGCGTCCTCCAGGGTGCGCAGCACCGTACTCTTGCCACTGCCCGAAAGACCGGAAACCACGATGAACGGCATACCGTCAGTTTACGGGACGGCGGCCACGGGCCGGCCTCGGAGGTAAAAAAAGAGGCCGGAAGCCCGGTGAGGGACTTCCGGCAGGGGCCGGGGTGTGGGAACGCGCCTCAGCGCACCTTGGTTCCGCTGGGCAGGTCCAGACTCAGCCCCACCAGATCCAGGTTGCCGGCGTCGTCCTCGGCGGCCAGGATCATGCCCTGCGACTCGATGCCGCGCAGCTTGGCAGGCTTGAGGTTGGCGACCAGAATCACCTTGCGGCCCACCAGCGCCTCGGGCTCGTACCACTTGCGGATGCCGCTGACCACCGTGCGCGTTTCCTCGCCCAGTTTCACGGTCAGCTTGAGCAGTTTGTCGGCCTTGGCCACCGCCTCGCAGGCGATCACTTCCGCCACGCGCAGGTCAATGCGGGCAAAGTCGTCAATGGAGATCAGCGGCGCAGTTTCGGCGGGGGTGGCGCTGGGAGAGGGAGCGGGATGTCCGGAGGACTGCGGTTCTGCGGATGGGTGTTCGGCGCTCTGGGTCACGGCGGCGGCCTCCTGGGTGGGACGGGTTCGGGCGGGTTTCTCGGGTTTGGACGGCGTCTCCTGTGCCGGCTTGACCGGTTCGGGTTTCGGGAACAGGATCGCTCCGCCGGGCACCCGTGTACCGGCGGGAATCAATCCCCAGGCGCCGGTCAGGGCGTAGGTCTGTCCCGCGAGGCCCAGCTGGGCACGCAGTTCGCGGGCCTTGCCGGGAATCACGGCCTCCAGGCACACCGAGGCAACGCGCAGGCCCTCGGCGGCGGTGTACAGCACGGTGTCCAGCCGGCGGGCGGTGTCCTCGGACTTCGCGAGGTTCCACGGCGCACTCTCGGCGATGTAGCGGTTCAGGTCGCGCACGAAGTTCATGGCGGCCTCGATGGCCATGTTGATCTTCAGATCGTCCACCAGCGCCAGAATCTGCCCGGGCAGGGCCAGCGCCGCCGCCTCGATGGCGCGTTCGCGCTCGGACGGTTCGTGTGCGGCGGGCAGCACGCCGCCTCTGTACTTCTGAATCATGCTGACCGTGCGCGACAGCAGGTTGCCTAGGTCGTTGGCGAGGTCACTGTTGAGGCGGCTGACCAGAATGCCCTCGCCGTAGGGACTGTCGGCGCCCAGTGACGCCTCGCGCAGCAGGGTGTAGCGGATGGCGTCCACGGGAAAGTCGCTGACCAGCTGTTGCGGGTCAATCGCGTTGCCCAGCGACTTGCCCATCTTGCGTCCGTCCTCGGCCAGGATGTGGCTGTGGACCACCAGGCGGCGGTACACCGGAAGCCCGGCCGCCTTGAGCATGGTCGGCCAGAAGACCGCGTGCGGTTTGAGGATGTCCTTGCCGATGACATGCCACGCCAGCCCGCTCACCGTCTCGGCGCCGCGCCCGCCCGCCACGAAGGGGGTGAGGTAGCTGAGCAGCGCGTCGAACCACACGTAGGTCACGTGATCGGCGTCCCACGGCAGCTCGATGCCCCATGGCACCCGGCTTTTCGGGCGGCTGATGCTCAGGGGCCCGATGGGTTCACTGAGCATCTCCAGCACCTCGTTGCGGTAGCCGGCGGGCTGAATCAGCCCCGGATTGGCCTTGAGATGCTCCAGCAGCCAGTCCTGATACTTCTCCATGCGGAAAAAGTAGTTGGCCTCGCGCCTCAGCTCCGGGGCGTCTCGGTCACCGGGGTAGCGGCGCACGCCGTCGGGGCCCTCCACCAGTTCCTTCTCGGTGACGTAGCGTTCGGCGCCCACCGAGTACAGGCCCTCGTACTCGGCAAAGTAGATGTCCCCGGTGTCATAGACCTTCTGCAGCACGCCCTGCACAAACTTCTTGTGCCGGGCCTCCGTGGTGCGGATAAAGGCGTCGTAGCTGATTTCCAGTCGGTCCCACAGCCCCCGGAAGGCGCGGTCGCTGAGGTCGTCCACCAGTTCCTGCGGCGTCACTCCGGCCTTGGCGGCGGCCTTGCTGATCTTCTCGCCGTGTTCGTCGGTGCCCATCACGAAGGTCACGTTCCGGCCGGCTAGGCGCTGGTAGCGGGCGATGGCGTCGCCCAGAATCTTCTCGTAGACGTGCCCGATGTGCGGCTCGCCGTTGGCGTAGTCGATGGCGGTGGTGATAATGAATTCCTGCTCGTTGTGGTCGCTCATGCTGTCCCTTCCTCTCCGCCGCGGCGCCCTGATGAGAGGCGGGGCGGACAACCTGTACAGGATACGGAAAAAAGGGGAGAAAAAGGAAGGCGGGCTGCGTTTCGGGGGGTGGGCACGCCTCGCCCCTGCCACGAGGCCTACAGCCGCAGCCCGAACACCAGCGATCCGCCCGGTCCCGCCTCCAGCTCCTGAAACCCCAGGTGCCGGTAAAAGGCGATGGCCCGGGTGTTGCGTCCGCCCACCCCGAGATGCACGCCGGGTGATCCGGCTTCTTTCAGCGCCGTGAACAGCCGCGTCATCATGCGCCGCCCGTTGCCCCCGCCCTGGGCGCGTGGCAGCAGGTCAATGTGCAGGTGCGATGGATAGTCCGTCAGCAGCCTCTGCGGCGTGGTGCGCGGATGGTGGATTAGCAGCGCCAGCCGTTCGTCGGGGGTGCGCCGCGCAGCCGGCACCGCGCTGGGGTCGGGATACTGCCCGCGCAGGGCAGGCCACCACCCGCGCTCCAGCCGCTGCTCAAAGGCGTGGGTGTCCCGCGCGCCGATGACGTAGCCGGCCACGCCCTCGCCGTCTTCCAGCACAAAGGCAAACGCCGATTCCAGGGCCAGATAGGGGCCGGCGTAGATGTGTCCCACCAACCGCGGATCGCGGTAGAGCGCCGTGGCGTCCGCGCCGCTGTCCGCCGTTTCCAGGCAGATGCGGTACAGGGGGTCACGGTCGTCGGAACGGGCCGGACGGATGATGAACATGCGGGTATTGAACCAGATCGGGGGACGCGCCTCGGGCGGCGGTCCTCCGGGGAGGGCAGCGGCCACAGCCAGGGCCACAGAATCCGCGCCATCCACCCTTTTTCTGGTCGCCCACGCCCTACAATCCGGGGCGTGATTGCATACCTGACCGGCGTGGTGCGCGAGGTGCGTGAGAATAGCGCCGTGGTGGTGGCGGGCGGCGTGGGCTACGAGGTGCAGTGTCCGGCGGGCACGCTGGCGAGGCTGGTGGTGGGAGAAATCGCCGAGCTGAACACCCGCTTTATCGTGCGTGAGGACGCCCAGCTGTTGTTCGGCTTTGCCGATACCGACAGCGTGCGCCTGTTCGATCTGCTGACCGGCGTGAGCGGCGTGGGCCCCAAGCTGGGGCTGGCGCTGCTGTCGGCCATGCCGGTGTCGGCGCTGGCCCAGGGCCTGCTGAGTGGGGACGCCAAGCTGCTCTCCAGCGTTTCCGGCGTGGGCAAGAAGACCGCCGAGCGGCTGGTGCTGGAACTGCAGGGCAAGGTGCCCGAACACCTGGCCGCGCCCGCCGCCGCGGGAACCAAACCGGCGCGGGTGATCACCACGGCGGGCCGCGACGCGGTGGACGCGCTGCTTGCGCTGGGCTTCCGCGAGGCCGGGGTGCGCGCCGTGGTCGCCGAACTGCTCTCCGCCGAGCCGGAGCTGAGCGCCGACGCCCTGATCCGCAAGGGCCTGGGCCGTCTGCGGTGAGAACCCGCCCGCCCAGGAGGGCCCCGCCTTGACCCACGGTCAGCCCGACGACGTGCAGATCGAGCGGGCCGGGGAACAGGCTTCTCCCGCAGCGCCGAACGATCAGGAGTCGGTCTACCACGAGCAGAAGGTGTCGTGGCTGGAACTGTTCTTCGACCTGATCTTCGTGGTGGCCTTCGATCAGCTGGCCAAGCGGCTGGGCCAGACGACCGGTTCGGCGGAGCACGCGCTGAACCTCGCCGCTCTGGCCGAGTTCGGGCTGCTGTTCGTGGCGGTGTGGTGGGCCTGGGCCGGCAACACCACCTTCGCGGCCCGCTACGGCAACGAGTCGCGGCTGTACCGCTGGGGCACGCTGGCCCAGCTGATCTCGCTGGGCATGATCGCCCTGACGCTGCGCGGCGACCTGTCGGACACGGGCCCGGCTTTCGCGCTGGCCTACGGCGCCGGCCGGATGATCCAGGCCGGGATGTACTGGGCGGTCTGGCGGCGCGGCGGCGAGGGGGCCGCCTTTGCCGGACGCATGGTGCTGGCCTTCGGCGCGGCGGCGGGGCTGTGGCTGGTCTCAGCCCTGCTGGAGGGCGGTTCGGCGGCGCAGATCGGGCTGTGGTGCGCCGCGCTGCTCATTGACGTGCTGACCCCGGTGCTGAGCCTTCCCCATCAGCGCCGCGCCCTGCCACATGAGGGACACCTGCCCGAGCGGGTGGGCCTGTTGCAGATCATCGCGCTGGGGGCCATCGTGACCGAGATCGTGGGGGGCAGCCGCCAGCAGGCGCTGGGCTGGCCCAACCTGCTGCCCGCCCTGGCCGCCATCGTGGCGGTGGTGGCGCTGTGGCGGCTGTACTTCGATCAGGCGCGGGCACTGCCGCTGCTGGGCGCGCGGGTGGAGGGCCGGGTGGGGCGCATGCTGGCGTGGCTGTACGGCCACCTGCCCTTCACGCTGGGCGTGGTGGTGCTGGGCGTGGGCCTGGGTCACGGCCTGGCCGCTGCCGGGGCCGCCGAGGACGCCCTCAGTCAGCAGCTGGTGGCCGCAGCTCTCTCGGGGGCGCTGCTCACCCTGGCCTTTCTGCGCTGGAATTCGCTGCGGGTCACGCACCGGTTCTTCCCCGACCGCGGTCTGCCTGCGCTGCTGCTGGGCGCGGCGCTGGCCGCCGGGCTGGCTTTCGTGGATCTGGACACCGTGGGGCTGCATCTGGCCGTCGCTGCCCTGACGGTCGGGCTGGCCCTGATCGTGGCCGGTGATCCCGTGACCCGGCGGCTGGGCCGGCTGGAAGAGCAGGTGATGGAGCGCCTGGAACGCGGGCAGCTGTCCGCCATGGAAGACGTGCCAGCGGGGGAGGGGGCCGCTCAGCGCCCCGGGACCGCCGCGGGGGGGCGCAGCTCCGACACGTCCGCGTAGCCGCCGACCCACAGCGCCACCCGCAGTTCGTGGATGAAGTTCGCCAGCCACGCCTCGGCGGCCTCGGCACTGTCCAGCGCGGGTTCCAGCAGCGGGCGGGCCACCGCGACGACCTGGGCCCCCAGGGCCAGGGCACGCGCGGCGTCCAGTCCGCTGCGTATGCCCCCGGAGCCGATCAGCGGCACGTGCGGCGCGGCGGCGCGTGCCTCCCTCAGCGCCTGCGCGGTGGGCACCCCCAGATCACACAGGTCGGGAGTCCGCACCTTGCCGTGTTCCACCAGCTGTTCCACCCGCGCCCAGCTCGTGCCGCCCGCCCCCGCCACATCCAGCGCCGCGAACCCCAGATTCCGGACGGCGGCGACCGTGTGGGCGTCCAGTCCGTGGCCCACCTCCTTGAGGACCACCGGAAAGGGCAACTCGGGCAGCACCTCCCGGAGCCGCGCGGCCATCCCCGACCAGCGGGTGTCTCCGCCGCGCTGCATCGCCTCCTGCAGGGGATTGACGTGAATCGCCAGGGCGTCCGCGCCAACCTCCTGCACGGCGCGCCGCGCCTGGGCCGGGCCATAGCCCAGCAGGAACTGCGCCGCGCCCAGATTGCCGATCAGCAGGATGTCGGGCGCCACCTCCCGAACCTGGAAGGTGGCGGCGGTTTCCGGGCGCTCGAGCATCACGCGCTGGGACCCGAGCATCATGCCGATGCCCAGGCGCTGTGCGGCGCGGGCCAGATGGAAGTTGATGCGCCCGGCCCGCTCGGCCCCGCCGGTCATCGCGCCGATCAGCACCGGAGCGCGCAGACGGCGGCCCAGAAAGGTGGTGTCCAGGCGCACGTCGGCTAGGTTGCCCGCGGGCAACGCCCGGTACGGCCACGCCACCGTCTCCAGGCCGGTGGTCACGCCGGCGTACTGACTCTCGGGCCGCAGACATGCCTCCACATGGCGCAGTTTGCGCGCGGTGATGTCGGCGGGAGGCGTGGGAGGGCCTGGCAGGGTCACGGCTCCAGCCTAGCGCCCCCCACCTTTCGCGGGGCTTCTCGCCTGGGCCGCCGCCAAAGAGGCAGCCCTCACAGTTGACAGGTTGGCCGGTCCACTGTACTATTTCCAAGCGCCGGAAGAACGGGCCGGAAAGAAGAAAGACCATCTGGCAGGCGCAAAAGAGTTCACGGCAGTTCAAGTGGTAACGCAGGGTAGAGCAGTCTGGTAGCTCGTCGGGCTCATAACCCGGAGGTCGCAGGTTCAAATCCTGTCCCTGCAACCAAAGTCCCCCACCTCAACGGTGGGGGTTTTTCGTGGTTTCGTGTGCGCGTGGGCACGGAACCCCGGCAACGCGCAGGCCGTACTGTGTAAGAACATGAGCCTCGCCTTTCTCGTTTTTCTGGTGGCCTGGGTGGTCGGGCTGGCGGCGACCTTCATGCCGGTGCTGCCCGCCACACTGATCATCTTTCTGGGAGCGCTGGCGGCGACGTTGCTCGACGGTTTTCAGCTGTGGCCCGACCTGCCCTTTTTGCTCACCTTCGCGGCCCTGACGGTGCTGATCAGTCTGGTGGACAACCTGGCCTCGGCGTGGGGGGCGCGGCGTTACGGGGGCAGCCGGCAGGCAGTGTGGGGCGCGCTGCTCGGCGGGCTGGTGGGAATCTTCGTACCGTTCGGCCTGCTGCTGGGACCGCTGGTGGGGGCCCTGCTGGCCGAATTGCTGCTGGTCGGAAAAAGTGTGCCCGACGCGCTGCGCTCCGCGTGGGGCACGCTGGTGGGGCTGCTCACCGGGCTGGCCGCCAAACTGGTGCTGCACCTGCTGATGGGCGGTTACGCCCTGTGGCGGCTGTGGAACTCGGTGCCGGGGGGCTGAGGAAAGGGGAGGGCGGCCTCGCCCTACCGCGCAAAGACCAGCGGCGACACCGCGATCAGTTGCACGGCCAGCGCCGGCAGCCCCGGCAGCAGCGTGCCCAGCACGGCGCGCCCTGTCTGCCCGGTCAGCTCGCGCATCGCTGCGTAGACGAAGCCGAACTGCGCCGCCGTGCCCAGCAGCGTCACCACCACAAGCAGAAATCCGGCCGAGGTCTGCGCGGTCTGGGCCAGGGCGGCGCGTTCCAGGGTCCGCGGGTCGCCCGTCAGGCTGCCCGTGACCGTGGCGTCCGGCAGGAAGGCGGCGGCGGGCGTCAGCAGCCCCCAGATGATCACCAGCAGGTACAGGGGAGGCATCAGGGCAAAGCTGGCCGCGTACACCTCGGCTGCCCGCCCGGCCAGACCCGCTCCCACCCGGCCCAGCCCCCACATCAGCACGAAGATCAATACCGTCAGGAAGGTGGTGCCCAGCGTGTTGACCAGATGGGTCGCCAGGGTCGGAGCGCTGCTGCCGCTGGCCGCCGCCGCGAACACCGCCGCGTGCCGCACGAGCAGCGCGTAGGCCACGCCGCCCAGCAGCCCGGCGACGGCAACGACCCCCAGGTAGCGCCACCACAGCAACTCGGTACCGCCCAGCTTGCGGGCAAAGGTGCGCGGACTGAGCAGCAGTTCGGTGGGCAGCGGGGCCTCGGGTGGTGGGGCAGGGGGGCGGGTGCGGGCCATACAGACGGCCATGCTAGAGCATCTGCTCCGGGCATGGCCGGGTGGGAGCGTGGGTTTTGCCGGGCAGGACGGTCCCGGAGGGTGCGGCCTACTTCAGCAGGTTCCGCGCAATCACGACGCGCTGGATCTCGTTGGTGCCCTCGTAGATCATGTTCAGCTTCACGTCGCGCAGCAGTTTCTCTACCGGGTACTCGCCCACGTAGCCGTAGCCCCCGTGGACCTGAATGCCCTCGTTGGCGGCGTTGAAGGCCATTTCCGAACAGTAGGCCTTGGCAATCGCGCTCTCAAAGCCGTGGGGCAGCCCCTGGTCCACCAGCCACGCGGCCTTTTGGTACATCAGGCGGCCCGTCTCGATGCCCATGGCCATCTCGGCCAGCTTGAACTGGATGGCCTGGAATTCGGTGATGGGTTTGCCGAAGGCGCTGCGTTCCTTGGCGTACTTGATGCTCTCTTCCATGGCGCGCCGGGCAATGCCGACCGAGCCGGCGGCCACCGGGATGCGGGTCTTGTCCAGCGTCTTCATGGCGATCTTGAAGCCGTCGCCCAGGCCGCCCAGCTGGTTTTCCTTGGGCACGCGCACGTCCTCGAACACCAGTTCGCTGGTCAGACTGGCGCGCTGGCCCATCTTGTGCTTGATCTTGTTGTGGCTGAAGCCCGGGGCGTCCTTGGGAACCACCAGGGCCACCGTCGCCCGGTGCCCGCCCTGCTTGTCGGTGGTGGCGAACACCACGTTGAACTCGGCCACGCCGCCGTTGCTGATCCACATCTTGGTGCCGTTCAGAATCCACGCGTCGCCGTCATCCCGGGCGGTGGTGGCCATGCCGGCGGCGTCCGATCCGTTGCCCGGCTCCGAGAGGGCAAAGGCGGCCAGCCCGGCTTTCTCGGTCAGGGGGGTCAGGAACCGGGCCTGCTGCTCCTGGGTGCCGCCAATCAGGATGGGCGCGATGCCCAGCTCAGAGGCCATCAGCACGGTGTAGATGCCCATGCAGCCGTAGGCAAGTTCCTCACCGATCAGGCATTCGTCGAACATGCCCAGGCCCAGACCGCCCGCGTGCTCGGGAATGCTGGGGTTGAGCAAACCGACCTGGAAGGCCTTTTCCACAACCTGCCACGGTAACTCTTCTTTCTGATCGTACTCGGCGGCAATAGGAATGATCTCTTTGCGGGCAAAGTCGCGGGCGAGTTGCTGCAGCTGGCGTTGCTCGTCGTTCAGGGTGAAATCCATGACTGGTCGCTCCTGGGGGCAAGGGGGTGTGGGGGGCTTTGAACTGAGTTCAATTCTATCAGTTCCGGGCAGCCTGGGCGCGTCACTCCCGCAGTTCTTTGGGGGCGCCCACGCCGATCACGGCCCCAGCGTACAACCCTCCTGAGGGGGCAGCCGCAGCCGCTTCGCGGCGGGTGTGGTGCGGGGCCTGCTGGACCGTCTGGAAGGCTGGGTGCTCGTCACCGGGGCAGAGCAGACAGGTCGTGGGCGGCCTTAGACGCTCAGCTGCACGATCAGGCGTTCCAGGGTCACCCCGGCGTCCAGGCCCCGCTTCATGGCGAGGTCCGCGTCAAGGATGCGGTTCAGGTGCGTGCGGATCCTGGCCTCGTTGAGCTTGCGGGCCACCTCCAGTGCCTTCTTGGCCGGATAGGGCTTGACGCCCAGCCGCTGGGCCGCCGCCGCCTCGTTCATGCGGCCTTCCTGCTGCAGCAGCGCCACCGTGCGGGCCACCAGGCTGTACTGCCAGACCACCGCGCCCATCAGCTTGAAGGGATCCTCGTCCGAGGCGAGCAGGCGGCGCAGCTGCGCGACCGCCTCGCCGGGTCGTCCGGCCGTTGCCGCGCCGAGCATGGCAAAGCTGTCGCCCGGCGGCTCGCGGCCCACCACCCGCTGCACCGCCTCGCGGGTGTGCGGGCCGTCCAGCAACGCCAGCTTGGTCAGCTCGCCCGCAATGCCCGTCAGGTCGGCACCGAACACCTCGGCGAGGTAGGCGGCGGCTTCGCGGTCCAGCGCGACCTTGTGTTTCTTGGCGTACTGGGTCACCCAGCCGCTGACCTCGGCGGGCCTGCTCGGCGCGGCCGAGGCGACCTGCTCAGCGCGGGCGGCATACAGCTTGGCCCGGGTTGCGGGCGGGGCCTCGTCCAGCACGGCCACGGTCACGGGCGCACTGAGCAGCAGCTCCAGCAGCGCCTTGTCGGGCTTGACTCCGGCAAAATCCACGATCACGCCGCCGTCCCCGAACAAGCCCGGGATCAGGTGCGGCTCCAGGGTCGGGGCGTCCACGTCCTCTCCGCCGAAGCGGGGCAGGTTGCGTGGATTCAGGCCGCGCTCCCGGAGGGTATTGCGCAGGGCTTCCTCGGCGAGCAGGCGGTTGCCGGTAAAGGCGATCAGTGGCACGTGGTGCTCCCCCGGCGCCTGTCCAGGGCATGGGTCCACAGTGTGGGCGGCAGGCCCAGCTGCTGGCGGGCCGCTTCCAGAGCGCCCTGCAGCTCCAGGACCGAGGCGGGCCGCTCGGCCAGATCGCGCGACAGGGCAGCGGCCATGATGGGATGCAGCACATCCGGGCCGGGCCAGGGAGCACGGTCGCTGTGAATGCCCGCCAGCCAGCCCAGCGCGTCCTCAAAGGGCGGGTATCCCGCCAGACAGTCGAACAGCAGCGCCCCGACCGAGTACAGGTCGCTGCGTGGATCACCCCGCACTCCATAGAACTGCTCGGGGGCCATGAAGTGGGGCGTGCCCATGCGCGTGCCGCTGTGGATGTCCTGAGGCAGCGAGCGGGCGTGGCTCATGCCGAAATCAATCACCCGCACCGCCTCCCGGCTGAGCTGGCCTCCGCTGAGCAGGATGTTTTCCGGCTTCAGGTCGTGGTGGGTCACGCCCTGGCTGTGCAGGTACCCCACGCTGTCGAGCAGTCCCAGCGCCACGGCCGTGGACTCGTCGGGATTCAGCGGTCCCGTTTCCAGACGGTCGCGCAGGGTCCCACCCTCCACAAAGGGAAAGATCATCTGGCTGGAGGTCACGGCGAGCAGGGGCACGATGCCCGGATGGTTGAGGCCCATCAGGACCCGGCATTCGTGCCGGAACCGGTCGCGCGTCTCCGCATCGTCGACCACCAGCGTCTTGACGAAGATGGGCAGACCCTGCCAGCGCGCCGATTCACACAGAACGCCGCCCCGGTGGGCCACAGGCGTCCGGCATTCCAGCTCGGGTGGGGTCGTCAACTCTCTCACGTTTGCACTCTACGTTAAGTCTTTCACATTCTTCCGTAAGATTGGAGGGGGTCGGGGCACCTGTCATTGAATAAAGGCGCAGGCTCCTGCCTGTTTTGACCTCTTGACCCCGCGCGGTCAGCGGCCAGCCTAGCCGGCCCCGCCAGGGGGCAATTGGGTCCGGGTCACTTATCGGCGGATGGCCCCCGGCATCATCCGGCGGGGATATGCTCTGGGCCGCATTGTTTCCAGACTCCGCTCCAGATTTCGGCCAGGGTCGGGCGCTCGGGAATCAGGGACCGATGCGGTACTGCCGGTTGCCCTCGACTTCCATCACCACCGTCACTTCTCCGCCCTCGACGAGCACGTCGCAGGTCAGCGCTCCGCGCGGCAGGGGACCGGGCCGCACGTCGGCGCAGGGCTGCCGATACGAGACATTGGTGGAGGGCGTACCCGCCTGCGCCGCCGTCCGCACCGCCTGTGCGTAGTCGCGCACGGCGCGGCCCTGAACCGCCAGCGTGGCGACGAGCACGCCGATGCCCACCACGAAGGCGACCAGAATCCACAGAAAGGTCCGCAGGGCGCTGCTCCGCTCGGTGGGAGTGACCTCACGTGGGGCGGCCGGAGACACGGGGCGGGCACGCTTGCTCATCGCGTTCAGGCTAGCGCGGGGCGCGGGGCAAACGGCGGCGGGGTAAACTCGGCGCCATGAGCAAGGTCATCATCATCGGAGCGGGCGGCGTGGCAAACGTCGTTGCCAAGAAATGCGCGCAGAACGACAGTGTCTTCACGGAGGTGCTGATCGCCACCCGGACGGTCAGCAAAGCCGACCACATCGTGGCCGAGATCCACGAACACTTTCCCCAAAGCGCGGCGAAGTTCAGCACGACCACGGTGGACGCGGACGACGTGCCTGCGCTGGTGCAGGTCATCCGCGACTTTGGGCCCGAACTGGTCATCAACGTGGCGCTGCCGTACCAGGATCTCACCATCATGGACGCGTGCCTGGAAACCGGCGTGCATTACCTGGACACCGCCAACTACGAGCCCAAGGATGTGGCGAAGTTCGAGTACTCCTGGCAGTGGGCCTACCGCGAGCGCTTTGAGAAGGCGGGCCTGATGGCGCTGCTGGGCTGCGGCTTCGATCCCGGCGCCACGCAGGTGTTCACGGCCCACCACGCCAAGCACCACTTCTCGGAGATCCATTACCTGGACATCATCGACTGCAACAACGGCGACCACGGCAAGGCGTTCGCCACCAACTTCAACCCCGAGATCAACATCCGCGAGATCACCGCCAACGGGCGGTACTGGGAAAACGGACAGTGGGTCGAAACCGCTCCGCTGGAAATCAGCCAGGACATCTACTACCCCAAGGTGGCGACCCGCAAGAGCTTCGTGCTGTACCACGAGGAGCTGGAATCGCTGGTCATCAACTTCCCGACCATCAAGCGCGCGCGCTTCTGGATGACCTTCGGCGAGAGCTACATCAAGCACCTGAATGTGCTTGAGGGCATCGGCATGACCAGCATCGAACCGATTGACTTCCGGGGCCAGAAGATCGCTCCCATCGAGTTCCTGAAGGCCGTGCTGCCCGCCCCCGAATCGCTGGCCGCCAACTACACCGGGCAGACCTGCATTGGCGTGCAGGCCAAGGGAATTGGCAAGGACGGTCAGGAGAAGGTCCACTTCGTGTACAACGTCGCCGACCACGCCCAGACGTACAAGGAAGTGCAGGCCCAGGGCGTGAGCTACACCACCGGTGTCCCCGCCATGATCGGCGCGATGCTGATGCTGCAGGGCACCTGGATGAAGCCCGGCGTGTACAACGTTGAGGAATTCGACCCCGATCCCTTCATCGCGGCCATGAACACCTGGGGCCTGCCGGTGGACGAACTGGCCGGAATTGAACTGGTGAAGTAAACCGGGGTGAGGGGAAGGGGCGTGGCGGGACCCGACGCGGCCCCCTCTCAGGCCCAGGCCCGCACCACTTTCAATTGCTCGCCGTCGCCGTCCACCACCGCCACGAGTTCGCCGTTCAGGATCACGACGTGCCGTCCCACCTCGGGGCGGCGCGGACGTTTGCCCTGGCGCAGTTCGCGGGCTAGGTCCGGGTCCGCCTCGATGCGGGGAAAGTCCAGGGCGGCCAGGTCGGGCAGTCCGGTGGCGTCGGCCAGGCCGTCGAGGGACACGGCGTGTTCCAGGCCATAACGCCCCACCCGCGTGCGGACCAGTCCGGCGAGGTGGGCGGGCAGCCCCAGCGCCGCTCCCACGTCGCGCGCCAGCGAGCGCAGGTAGGTGCCGCTGCCCACGCGGGCGCGCACCAGCATGGTGGGGAACTCTCCAAGCGCCTCGGGCAGGGTGAAGGTCAGGCCCGCCTCATCCGCCACCCAGCCGTCCGGGGTGGGGGAGAAGCGGCGGGGGGTGTCCTGAACCCGGGGAAAGAGGCCCAGCAACTCCAGCGAGTGAATCACCACCGGGCGGGCGGGCAACTCCAGTTCGCCCCCGGCCCGCGCCACCGCGTAGGCCCGCTGTCCGCCGACCTGAATGGCGCTGTACTGCGGGGGCACCTGCTGCTGCGGCCCGGTGAAGCGCTCCAGCACGGCCCGGACCTCCGCAGGGTCCAGCGGAGAAACGGGCGCGGTGTCCGTGAGCGGTCCCTCGGCGTCCAGCGTCGGTGTGCCTGCGCCCAGGCTGATCCAGGCCAGATAATCCTTGCTGTCGGCCTCCATGAACTGCACCACCTTGGTGCTGTCGTCCACACACAGCACCAGCACGCCGGTCGCCAGCGGGTCCAGCGTGCCGGTGTGGCCCACCCGTTTGGTATGGCGCATCCGGCGGGCACGGTTCACCACATCGTGCGAGGTCAGGTGCAGCGGTTTATCGACGGCAATCACGGGCATGGGGCAGATGGTAGTGCTTCCCCGCAGGCCGCAGTCATAGGTCGGCGGCCCCGGGTCCCGCGCCGAACGCTGGGTGATTCCCAGCATCCGGAAGCGGACGGACCGTTCCATTCATTCCGTGCCCCAACCGTCCTCTTCCTGCCCGCCCCGCGTACACTGACGGACGTGTTGCGTGCCTCGTTCTGGTTGACCGCCCTGCTGTTTATTCCGCTGGGTCTGGTGCTGTATTTTCTGCCCCCCGCTCTGGCCGCCACGCTGGGGGTCTCGCCGCTGTGGCTGCCACGGGTGGCCGGCGGCGTCCTGCTGGCCTGGGGGGCGTTCCAGGTGGCGGCGGGCGTCGCCCCGGACGGGGTCAAGGTGGGCGGACTGGCCGGCGGCAACCTGCTGACGGCGGCGGCGCTGTTGCCCGCCGCGCTGCGTCAGGCCGACGTGATGCCGTCCGGGCTGCGGACCCTGCTGCTCGTGCTGTCGGGCGCGCTGCTGCTGCTCGCGGTGGCGGCCATGCTGACCCTGCCCACCACACGGGGTCGCCTGTGAGCGGCGCGGAGCGGCTGCAAAAGCGGCTGGCGCGGGCCGGGGTGGCGTCGCGCCGCGCGGCGGAGGCCATGATCACGGCGGGCCGGGTGACGGTCAATGGCGTGCCCGCCACGCTCGGGCAGTCCGTGACCGATGCCGATGACATCCGCGTGGACGGTCAGCTGATCGCCTCCGAGGCGGTCGAGCGGCGCACCTTCGCGCTGTACAAGCCGCGCGGCTACGTCACCACCGCGCAGGACGAGTACGGCCGCAAGAACGTGCTGGACGCCATGCCGCCCCTGCCCGGCCTGCACCCGGTAGGCCGCCTGGACCGCGACTCCGAGGGACTGCTGCTGCTGACCACCGACGGTGACCTGACCCTGACCCTGACCCACCCGCGCTACGGCCATGAGAAGGCCTACCGCGCCTGGACCGAGGGTCAGCCGTCGGCGGAGGCCCTGGAAGCCCTGCTCGAGGGCGTCAAGCTCGAAGACGGCGTGGCGAAGGCCATCAGCGCCAGCCCGGCCACCGACGGCGCTTTTGTGGTGCTCACCGAGGGCCGCAAACGGCAGGTGCGCCGCATGCTCGAGGCGATCGGGCACCCGGTGACCCGCCTGATGCGCTACCGCGTGGGTGGGCTGTGGCTGGGCGACATGGATGTGGGCGAGTACCGCGAACTCACGCCGCGCGACCTGCAGGATCTGCTGCATCCGCAGGACACGCCCGCACAGGTGTGGGACCGTCAGTGGGAACGCATCCAGCGCCGCTGGGGGTGAGGCGTTCGGGACAGGAGTGCTATGCTGCCCGGCGCGGGGGAATGTTCGGCCGCGCCGCCCGGTGCTGTGGAGTTCGCTTCATGGCACTGGGGGTGAGGAAAGTCCGGGCACCGCAGGGCAGGATGCCAGCTAACGGCTGGTCGGCGAGTCAAGCGCCGCATGTGCGCCTGTGCATGCCGGTGGCGGCGAAGCCGAAGGACAGTGCCACAGAAACCAGACCGCCACATTCCGGCGTGAAGAACGTGGAGCCTGGGCGCAGGCGGGGATGTGGTCAGGGTGAAACGGTGCGGTAAGAGCGCACCAGGCCCCGTGGAGACGCGGAGTGCTGGTAAACCCCATCCGGTGCAAGACCCGACAGTGCGTGAGGAGCGGCCCGCTCCACTGACCGCCAGGATGGTCGCAACGAGGCGCGCGGCGACGTGCGTCCCAGAGAGATGGCCGAACAGTCACCCAAAGTGATGGACAGAACCCGGCTTACAGTTCCCCCGCACCACCTGCCGCCTCTCCTTTTCCGGGAGGGGCGGTTTTCTGTGCCGTGCGGGCGCCGCCGGCCCATTTCAGCCCGGTCAGCGCGGCGATCAGCAGGCCGATCAGCACCAGCCGCGCCGGGCTGAGGCTCTCGCCGAACAGCGCCGTGCCCATGAACACCGCGCCCACTGCCCCGATGCCAGTCCAGATGGCGTACGCCGTGCCCAGCGGAATGGTCCTGAGGGCCCGCGACAGAAAGTCGAAGCTGAGGTACGCGCACCCCAGAAACACATAGAAAAACACCGGGCGGGTCTGTTCCAGCTTCAGCGCGGTGGCAAACCCGATTTCCAGCAGGCCCGCCAGGACCAGCCAGTGCCATCCGGTCCAGCCCTTCACGGAATCACCCGCAGGCCGATGATCAGCAGGACCACCGCCGCAAGCAAGCCCAGCCGCAGCGGGCTGGCCGATTCCCGGAAGTACACGATGCCCACCAGCGCCGTCCCCACCGCTCCGATGCCGGTCCACACGGCATACACCGTGCCCAGCGGCAGGGTTTCCAGGGCCGTGCTCATCAGCTGAAAGCTGGCAATGGCAAAGACCACGAAAAATACGCTGGGCCAGATCTTCTTAAAGCCGTCGCTGAGTTGCAGACAGGTGGTAAAACCGATCTCACACAGTCCGGCCAGCAGCAGGGCGGTCCATCCCACACAAACCTCCAGGGCAGATTTAGCAGGGTTGTGCCAAATCCCGCCCTCACAAATAGCACGGCGCGGCGGTTCTAGCAAGCCTGTGTTAAAACGGAGCGGTGCCCCGCATTGTCGATCACGATCTGCGCCGCGCCGAGCTGGCCCAGGCGGTCTGGAGCCTGATCCGGGAGCACGGGCTGGCAGGTGTCACGATCCGCAGCCTCAGCGAGCGCAGCGGGTGGTCCAGCGGGGCGATCCGGCATTACCTGCCGCGCCGCGAGGCCATCCTGAACTTTGCAGCCCAGCAGATCAGCGAACAGGCCGGGCGGCGCCTGCGGGAACTGGCACCACATCCGGACCCCTTTGAGGATTTCCTGGCCCGCCTGGAACTGACCCTGCCGCTGGATGCCGACAGCCGGCTGTGGCTGGAGGTCTGGTTGGCCTTCGTGGGTGCGGCGGTCAGTGAACCGAATTTTGCCGATGCCCAGGGACTGCTCTACCGCGACCTGAACACCTACTTTCAGGAAGTATTGGCCGAGTTCTCCCGGCACGGCTGGCTGCCCGCGCACACGCCCCAGCAGGCCGCCACCGAGTTGCATGCCCTCCTGGATGGCCTGAGCGTTCACCTGTTGCTCTCCCAGATCACGCCCCAGCGGGCCCGGGAAACCCTGCGGGCGGCCCTGGCCCGTCTGCTCGTGGCCCCCGGCGCCCCGGATTCCAGCCGGCCCTAAGCGGAACGCCGCGCGTCCAGCGCCGCGAGCACAAACCCGCCGATCAGCAGCGCGCCGCCCAGCGGCGTGACGGCCCCCAGCCAGCGCGCCCCGGTCAGGGCGAGCACGTACAGCGTGCCGCTGAAGATCACTGCGCCCCACAGCAGCAGGGCGGGCGCCCGCCGCTGGTGGTCCTGGGTGCCCAGCGCGAGCAACGTCAGCGCGGCGTACATCTGATAGCGCACCCCTGTCTCAAAATTGGCGAGGAGGGCCGGCTCCAGCGTGCTCCGCAGGCCGTGGGTGGCAAAAGCGCCCAGCGCGACCCCCACGGCGGCGAGGACGGCTCCGGTCTGAAAGGTGATGGTGGGTCGCATCCCAGCAGGGTAGGGGGGAACGGGTGGGGATTTGTCCTGGCTGGGGCCAGGGCGTCGCCGTAGACCGGTGGCTTTCAGGACCGCCCGCTGCCCGTTTTTTTATGCCCCCCGCCGCTGCCCTCTCCGGGTGCTTAGGGGTTCAGGTGGGAAAAACCGAAAAATGCCCCGGACTTCGGGGGAAATGGTGGGAGCCAGTGGTAATCTGTGGGAACGCTTGTTACACTTCCCCCACAGCCTGAAGCAGATCTTAATGTCGCGTTCAGGTTGCCTGGCCCCACTGCCTCTACACAAGTGGCAGGGCGGTCTGGAATAGAGGAGTTCAAGTGCCGTTCGGAGAGTATCCCTACACCATTGACGACAAGGGGCGCGTGGTCCTGCCGCCGCCCTTTCGTGAGTTCGTGGAGGACGGAATGATCCTGACGCGCGGCATGGAGGGCTGTCTGTATGTCTTTCCGCTGGCCAGCTGGCGGCGGGTGGAAGAACAGCTCGAAGGTCTGCCGCTCACGGACGCCGATTCCCGGGCGTTCGTGCGTTTCTTTTATTCCGGGGCCAACAAGGCGCGGCTGGACAACCAGAGCCGGGTCTCGGTGCCCCAGCCCCTGCGCTCCTTTGCCGGTCTGGAAGGCGAAGTGATCGTGGCGGGCGCGCCGGGCCGCCTGGAACTGTGGAGCCCGGAGCGCTGGGAAGCCGCCATCACCGCCGTTCAGAACCATCCCCCCAAACCCGAATTGCTCATCAACTTCGTGGCGTGACTCCATGAATACCAATCCATCCGGTCCATCCGAACCCACCCCCAATTCGCCCCTCTCACATACCCCGGTGCTGGCCGCCGAGGTCCTCGCTGCCCTGGCGCCCGCTCCTGGCAGGGTCATGGTGGACGGCACACTGGGCGGCGCGGGCCACACCCGGCTGCTGCTGGCGACCGGCGCGACCGTGTACGGCATCGACCAGGACCCCTACGCCCTGGACCGCGCCCGCGCGGCGGCCCTGCCGGGCCTGCACGTTCTGGAAGGCAACTACCGCGACATGGCGGCGCTGCTGGCCGCCCAGGGCGTCACGCAGGTAGACGGCGTGCTGCTGGACATCGGCGTCAGCTCCTTTCAGCTCGATGACGGCGAGCGTGGATTTTCCTACCACACCGAGGCGCCGCTGGACATGCGCATGAGTCAGTCCGGTGAAAGCGCCGCCGACGTGGTCAACACCTACGAGGAAGCCGAGCTGGCCTCGATCATCTACGAGTACGGTGAGGACCGTCTCTCGCGCCGCATTGCCCGGGGCATCGTGTACGCGCGGGAGAAAGCACCCATCGAGACCACCGTGGCGCTGGCCGACATCGTGAAACGGGCCTATCCTGGCTTCAGCAAGGGCATTCACCCGGCGCGGCGCACCTTTCAGGCGCTGCGCATCCATGTCAATGACGAACTCGGCGCGCTGCGCGACGGGCTGCAGGCTGCCGAGGCCCTGCTGCGGCCCGGTGGGCGGCTGGCGGTCATCAGCTTTCACTCGCTGGAGGACCGCATCGTCAAGCGCTTTTTGCTGGGCAGCGCGGCGCTGCGCCCGCTGAGCAAGCGCCCCGAGGTCGCCTCCGAGGACGAGCAGGCCACCAATCCGCGCGCCCGCAGCGCCAAGCTGCGCAGCGCCGAGAAACTCGCAGACGCCGCGCAGGGGGAAGAGGCATGACCGCTTCCCGTTCTCCCTGGCGCGCGCCGACCCTCGACCTGTCGGTGACCACCTGGCGCAACCGGGCGATCCGCTACGTGCTGATCTACCTCGCGCTGGCGCTGGCGCTGGTGGTGACCCGCGCCCTGACGCAGCACATCCGCCCGGACCTGCGGACTGCCGAGGCGCGTCAGGCTGCTCTGACCACCCAGCGCGACGACCTGACGGTGCAGCTGCAGGGCCTGGAAAACCCGCAGCGCATTCGCGACTGGGCCCTTGCCAATGGCATGCGCCGTTTTGCCGAGGTGCCCAAGACCACGCAGGAGATTCAGCCCCTGCCCCCAGCTCTCCCCACCTCGCTCACCCCCCCCGCCTCCGCGCCGGGGACGACCGTGGAGGTTAAGACGCAGTGGAAGTAAAGATTCGCAACCGGTCTCGGTTGATGCAGGTGCTGGCGACCCTCTTGCTCCTGACGCTGGTGTGGGCCTATGCACAGCTGGAATGGGGCGTTCCGCAGACCGTCAAGCGCAATCTGGTGCAGGCGCGCGGGTCGATCATGGCGGCCGACGGCAAGGTGCTGGCCCGCAGCGTGGACGGCAAGCGGGTGTATCCGCAGGGAACCCTGGCCGGACAGGTGGTCGGGATGATGGGAACCTCCAACGGGCTTGAGGGCCTGGAGTACGCCTACAACCGCGTGCTGGAAAGCGGCGAGGACGTACACCTGACGCTCGATACCTTCATGCAGGCCGCGGCCGAGTCGGCCCTGGCCCGCGCGGTGCCGGCCCACGAAGCGGTGTACGGCTCGGTGGTGATTCTGGAAGCCCGCACCGGGCGTGTGCTGGCAGCGGCCAGTTACCCCCGCTTCGATCCCAACAAGTGGCGCGAGTACAGCCAGGACGACCGGCGCAACCGGCCCTTCCTGGATGTGTTCGAGCCGGGGTCGACGGTCAAGGGACTGGTCGTGGCTGCCGCCCTGAACGAGGGCCTGACCACCCCCACTGCGCGCTATGACACGCCCATGCGCCGTCACGTGGGTGGACGCTGGGGCAGCGTCATCAACGACGCCGTGCAGCACCCCCTCACCCTGACTACCCAGCAGGTGCTGCGCTACAGCAGCAACGTTGGCATGAGCCACATCGTCGAGCAATTTGAGCCGGAAAAGATGCGCAATTACCTGCTCGACTACGGCTTTGGCGCGGATGTGGACCTTCCGGTGGTGTCCACCGCCACCGGGAGGCTGCAGCCCCTGCGCAACTGGGATGACCTGGTGCGGGTCACCAACGCTTTCGGTCAGGGCATGAGCAGCACCACGCTGCAGCTGGCCGCCGCCTACAACACGCTGGCGAACGATGGGCGCTACCTGCCCCCTCGACTGGTGGAAGGCGCGGCGGGAAGCACCCAGCGCCGTGAGGTGCTGCGGCCTGAGGTGGCCCGCACGGTCCGCAAGATGCTGCAGGAGGTTGTTGAGGAAGGGATTCCCACCCAGGCCGGCGTCAAGGGATATGCGCTGGGCGGCAAGACCGGCACGTCACAGGTCGTGGTGGACGGACGCTATTCCTCGACGGTCTATGACAGCGTGTTCGCCGGATTCTTCCCGGCCAATGCTCCGCGCGTGACCGTCGCGGTGATGGTCCACGGCGCCAAGATCGGCTGGCACGGGTCCATGCTCGCCGCGCCCATCTTTCAGGAGGTTTCCTCCGAGATCCTGTCGAACTGGGCGGCGGTGCCGCAGCCGGAGGCGGCTCCGGAGTCGCCTGCCAAGTAAGCGGGCTGCGGCACCTTCCGAATAACACGCAAGAACACCCCCCAACACGCGAAGGAGCCACCCCTTCTGGGATGACTCCTTCACCTGAGCCCCGACGGGCGGGTTCGGCTCAGCGAACGGCGGTGATGCGGACCTGACGCGCACCGAAGTTGATGGCCTCACTGCGCGTGGACATCCAGATGTCCAGGCTGTTGGTCTTGCGGGCGGCCATGGTGTCCTCGACGATGAAGATCCGGCCCTTGAGCATGCGGTTGTAGCGGCCACTGAGGTCCTCGATCATGATCTTCGAGCCGTACGGAAACTGACGCAGCAGGTCGCGGCTCAGGGCCACCACACCGGGACGGGTGCGGGTGCCGGTGGCAGTGATGAAGGGCGTGCTGTCGGTCTGGCTGGCCAGGCTGTTGTAGGCCGTGGCCCGCACGACCGCGCTGCGGCCCCGCACCACGCTCTGCGCCACCGTGGCCGAGACGGCAGCCTCCTGGGCAATGGCGGCGGCGCGGTTCTGCTCGGCCGTCTTCTGCTGGACGGGGGGGGTCTGGGCCACAGGGGCCGGGGCCTTAACTGGAACCACCAGGGCGCCGCGAACGGCGTCGGTGGCCAGGGCGCTGCCGGGCAGGGCGGGGGTGGCTGCGGCCACGCTGGCAATGCCAAACAGCACGCCGTACATCCAACGGTGAAGTGGTCGAACCATATTTTCTCCTTCGGGGTGTCCAGCACGCTGACGCACCCTTTGTGGTTGTGTCCTTAAAAGCGACTCAAGGGAAACTCAAGGTCTCCCCGACCTCGGCGATGAGACTAGGGTGCCAAGATGGTGGTTTCGTGGCAAAAAAGCTCCCGGAGGCTCATAATCTAGAAAAAATATGATTATACCAAGTACAAAAGTGCATACGAAAATTCATATGGGACGCTCTTTCTAAAATGAGAGGAGTTCTAATTCTCTCATTTATTTTCTCATCAAATGTGCTCATCTGATAGGAACACCCCTGGCCTTTTCTGCCTATTCTTCTGCAATGGTTTCCAATAGAGGGTGAATACCTACTTTTGTTCTGAAAATTGTCATGAGGGCACAGTCAAGACCCCTAACATACATCTAGTCAGGTGAGTTTCCTATCATTTTTCTCATGTAGGGGGAACAGTCGGGGACCTCCTGTTGTTCGGCTGAGGCACCGGCAACAGGGGGCTGCTCCAGCATGCAGAACGACCGCAGCTTTGGAAACAGCGGCACGGTCGGCACGAGGCGCCGCGCTATGGCGGTCATTCCCCCAGCCAGAGTTCTTCGCTGGAAAGCTGCCGGTCCCGGTTGGAAAGGGTTTACGGAATCGTGACCGTGCCCTGAAAGTCGGGCTCCAGCGCCAGCAGCAGGGTCAGGGGCGTCTCACCGTGCTTGAGCAGATACGTCAGGAAGTTCATCTCGCGTTCCTGGGGGGTGCCTCCCGGCAGCAGATGGGCGCGCAGGCGGGTAAGTTGAGCGCTGCGGTCATTCTCCTGGCGGGCCAGGGCGCGGGTGGCCTGCGCCTGCAGGCGGGCAATACGTGCGGTTACGCGGGCGCGGGTGCGCTGCGCCGCGCCGACCAGCGTGGGGTCCAGGCCAGCGATCTCATCCACCACGGCGCGCAACCGGGCATCCAGGTCCTCCAGCCGCTGCGCGGTCAGTGCCTGCACGCCGCGTTCCTGGGCCACGGCCCGGCCCAGCACTCCTTCCGGATCGGCCTGCACCTCGGCGGCGCTGGCTCCCAGCCGGTCAAGCATCCGCGCGACGTTGGGTTCCAGCCAGGTCACGCTCAGGCGCGGCCACAGCAGCGGCTGGGACAGGCCGTGCAGTTCATAGACTTCGCGCAGCTGCGCGCCATAGGCGATCTCGCCGGGACCGACCACGAAGGCCAAGGTGGGCAGCAGCGCGTCCTGCACGGCTGGGCGTAGACCGGCCGCCGGGGTCAGGCGGCTGGGATCGGCGGCCAGCACATCCAGCAGTTGCTGGCGGGTATAGCTGCGCGTTTCGGTATTGAAAGTCTGGCCTTCCACGCGCAGCAGCCGCCGGTGCCCATCGTCTTCCTCGATAAACAGGTTGGTGGCTCCCTCGGGTCTGCGCAGCTGCGGCGTGAAGCCCTGGGCGCTCAGCCGCGCCGCCGCGTCCTCGATGCGGGCCGAGGCGGACAGCGGACTGCTCAGCTCATGGGCCAGGGTGGGAGCCATCAGCCGCGCCAGGGCCGGATGCAGCGGGTCCAGCACGACCACGCCGGCCGCTGCCAGCAGGCCGTGGATCAGGCGGGCGAACACGTCGGCGTAGCTGCCTCCCCCCGCGGTGGCGCGCGCGACCCGTTCCCGAACGGCGGCGACGTACCCGGCGGGGGCATCAAAGGCGTCCAGCAGGGCCATGACCTGCGCCGTCCAGTCGGGCTGCCACGGCACCCGGCCCACCGGCACCCCCGCCGGCACGTCCAGGGTCAGGCGGTGCAGGCGCTCGGAATGGTCAAGCAGGGTGGTGGAAGCGACCTCGGCCGCGTCGTGGTCCTGGCTGGCCACCCAGTAGATGGCCACCACCGGGGCGTCCTCGCGGTCCAGCCGCCGGGCCAGCGCCGCCGCCCCCGCGCCCTTATGAACGCTGTAGGCGGGGCCGGTCAGGGCGCCCGCCTGCTGCCCGGTCACCACCACCCGTGAGGCGGGATGGGCCAGCCGCGTCAACGCTTCCTCCACCGGCCGGTCCAGCGTGCCCAGATCGCGGTGGTATTCGCGCAGCGCCCCGGCCAGCGCCTGGCGGTCCAGGTCCGGCCTGGTCTCGGCCTGCGCGTCTTCCAGCGCGTTGACCGGAAGACGGAAGAACTCCGCCAGCTGCCCATTTCTGTATTCCGCCGCTATATTCCGCGCCATCATGCCCGTCCCTTCAGGGCCTTGCCGCTCTGCCCGGGCAGGCGGCGAGACCGTGGTGTGCTGTATGTGAGTGGTGTGCCGTGGCTGGCCGTTGCGTGGTACCCGGCGCACCCGGCGGCATTCCGAACGCTGACCTTAGCGCAGCGATTCGCGCGCGGCGCGCTGCAAACCTTCACGGTCGGTCAGGATAATGCGCCGGTAGCCCAGATCAAGCAGTCCGCGTGCGCGGAAATCCCCCAGCAGCTTGGTGATGGTTTCCCGGGTGCTGCCCACCACGTGTGCCAGATCCTGATGGGACACCCGGTCGCGCAGCGCCAGAGACCCGGTTTCCGGCCAGCCCCCCTCACGTTCGGCGAGGTTCAGCAGCGCCAGCGCCAGCCGCTGCGAGACCTCCAGAAACACCAGGCCCGAGAGCCGTTCCTGTACGCCGCGCGTCTGACGGGTGATCTGCTCGGTCAGTGTGACACCCAGGGCCGGTTGGGCGTGGGTCAGGCGGTGCAGGGCGTCCTGACCCAGCATCAGCGCTTCCACGTCATCCATGGCCTCGGCGTACACACCCTGGCTCTGGCCCGACAGCAGGGCCGAGACGCCCAGCAGCGCGCCGGGCCCATGCACGTCCAGCGTGACTTCGCGTGCGCCCGAGCCCAGCCGGTACAGGCGGACCGCGCCGCGCATCACCACGTACAGCGTCTCGGCGGGGTCTTCCGGGTGAAACAGCAGCCCGGCGCGCGCCCAGCGCCCCACCCTTCCTGCCGCCATGATCTGGGCCTGGGCGTCCGCAGGCAAGGTTCCAAATGCTCCGGGCAACATATGGCTAGCAGTATGCCCCAAGCTCTCCCCTTCGGCACAGTCCATCCCCCGCGCCGCGCCGGAACCGTCCGGGAAACGGATGCTCTAGAATCGTCCGTGCATGACCTCCCCATCTTTCCACGACCGCCTGCGGCTCTTCGACCTGCCGCTGGATGTGATCACATTGCCGGCCACGCTGGACCTGCTGGGCGGGTGGCTGGCCGATGAGGCGCGCGCTCCCCACACGGTCGTGACCCTCAATCCCGAGATCATCGTGCAGTCGCGCACCCACCCCGAGTTCGTGCGGGCTGTGCAGGACGCCGATCTGGTCACGGCGGACGGTGTGGGCATCGTGTATGCCGCCCGGCAGCTGCGCGGCGAGGAGGTGCCCCGCGCCCCCGGCTTCGACATCGTGAAGGGCCTGATGCAGCGCCACGGAGCGGACCTGAGCGTGTTCTTCCTGGGAGCCAAGCCCGGAGTGGCCGAGGTGGCCGCCCAGAACGCCGCGCGTGAGTACGGCGTGACGGTGGCGGGCGTGCACCACGGGTACTTTGGCCCGGAGGACGATGAACGGGTGGCGCGGCTGGTGGCCGCGAGCGGCGCCGGGCTGCTGCTGACCGCAATGGGAGCCGGACGGCAAGAGGTGTTCAACCAGCAGTGGCGCGGGGTGCTGGGCGTGCCCGTAATGATCGGCTGCGGCGGCGTCATTGACGTGCTGGCCGGCACCGCCGACCTCGCTCCGGCCTGGACCCGCCGCATGGGCGTGGAGTGGATCTGGCGTGTGGCCGGGGACCGCAAACGCTGGAACCGGGCGCCCCGCCTGCTGCAGTTTGTGCAGATGGTGGCGGCCGAGAAAAAACGCAAGGGCTGAGGCGACCGCAGAGGGGGGCTGCCTTTAGCCCCCGGTGTCGGACAGAGCGCCGTCCAGCGCTGCCAGCAGCTCCTCGATCTCCGCCGGGCGGATGCTCAGCGGAGGTCCCAGCAGCAGGTGATCGCCGCGCGTGCCGTCCACCGCGCCCGTGCCGGGATAGGTGAGCAGGCCGCGCGTCCGGGCCGCCAGCGCCACGCGCTCGGCAAGCCCGGGGCCGGCACACGCCTCTCCGGTGGCGGGGTCGCCCAGGATCAGTCCGAGCAGCAGGCCGTGTCCGCGTGCCTCCAGCACCTGTGGGTGTCTGGACCGGAGCGTGCGCAGGCCGGCGAGCAGCTGCGTGCCGCGTTCCCGCGCCGCCTCCACCAGATTCTCGTTCTGTACGGTGTCCAGCACGCTCAGGCCCGCCGCCACGCTGACCGGGTGTCCGGCATAGGTAAAGCCGTGTTTAAAGGCTCCCGAGCCGTTCATGACCGTGTCATGGACCGTGGGACTCGCCATCAGACCGGCTAGGGGAGCGTACCCGGCGGCCAGACCCTTACCCAGCACCACAATGTCTGGCGTCACCGGCCCGTGGAGTTGAACGGCCAGCGGTGCGCCGCAGCGGCCCATGCCGCTCATGACCTCGTCGGCAATGAACAGCACACCGTACTCGCGGCAGATCTCGGCGATGCGGGCGTGGTAGCCCGGACTGGGGGCCAGCGCCGCGTCCGAGGCCCCCACCACCGGTTCGGCCATGAAGGCGGCCACCGTCTGCGGGCCGAGCTCCTCCAGCAGAGTCCGCAGGCGTTCGGCGTCGGCCTCGCCGGACAGCTCGGGATTGGGCTTGGACAGTTTGGGCCACGCCGATTCGTTCATCAGCGGCGTATACAGCTCGCGCCGCGCCCCCATGCCTGAGGCGGCCAGCGCGCCCAGCGACGCGCCGTGGTAGCTGGGCCTGCGGGTGACGACCCGGTACCGTTCCAGGTCGCCGCGTTCGGCGTGGTACTGGCGGGCCAGCTTGATGGCGCTCTCGGTGGCCTCGGAGCCGCCCGACACGGCCCAGAACCGGAACCCCGGCAGCTTCAGAAAGCCGGCGAGACGCGAGGCGTATTCCTCCAGAACGTCGCTGGAGAACTGCGACCCATGCACAAAGGCGAGCCGCCGCGCCTGCGCCGCCATTGCGTCGGCCACCGCTGTCCGCCCGTGTCCGATGTTGGCGACCAGCGCCCCGGAGCTGCCGTCCAGATAGCGTTGACCACGGTCATCAAAGACATAGACGCCCTCGGCACGGACGGCAACGGGATAGGACTTGCGCGAGCGGTAGAAGACGCTGGAATCGGTCATGTGGGCCCTTGGGGAATCAGGAGTGCAGGAGGGAAGGAGGAGCCGGCAGGAACACTTCCACATCCGGCGCGGATCAGGACAGATCGGGGTGAAAAACGGTGCCTACCACGTATCTCCGCCGCCCAGCGGCGGCCACAGCCCCAGCGCCTGACGGATGGTCACCACCTGACCGAGGTGGTAGACGTTGTGCCCGGCATAACTGGTCAGGAGCGCGGCGTAGGGCAGGCCCTGGCGGTCCGGGGTGGCGGCGAGGCCAGGGTCGCGGGCGTGGGCGCGCAGCTTTCCAGCGTTCCGCAGGAACGTCTCCCGCAGCGCCTCCCAGTCGCCCGGCAGGTCGCCCGGTGGGGGCCAGCCCCCCGAGGCGTGTTCGGGCGTGGGCGGGTTCTGCCCGGCGATGGTTTCCAGCAGGTGCACCTGCCAGAACTGAACATGGGCCACGACCTGCGCCACAGAGTGGGGAAGGGGGTCGGGAACGCGCCCGGCGTCCCCGGCGCTCAGGTTTTCCAGCGCCCGCTGCCAGGACACGTTGGCTGGGCCGCCCAGGTACAGGTTGCCCACCGCCTTGCCGAAGATCTCGCTTACCATGTGTCGCCTCCTCCGGGCGGGGGCCACGCGCCCAGCGCCTGACGTACGCTCACAATCTGTCCAAAGTGATGGGCGGTGTGCAGCGCGAAGTCGGCCAGCAGCTCGCCGATGGTTTCCTCGTGGTTGACCGGGTTCGCCAGATCGGGACGCGAGGCGTGGGCGTCAATGCGGGCCAGCAGTTCGTAGAACTCGTTCTTCACACGGCTCCAGTCTCCGGCGGCCACGTCCGGCCAGGTGTCGGCGGCGTGCGCGGGATAGGGCTGGGCCTGACCCATCTCGATGATGTCCAGCATCCAGCGGTTCCACCAGTTGATGTGCGCGACCAGGGCTGCCACAGAATGCGGCAGGTCGCCGGGCACCCGCACGGCCATCTCGGCGTCCAGGCCGCTCAGGGAGGCCTCCACTCCCACAAAGGCCTGCCCGCCCCGGAACAGCTTGGGCAACAGTCGGGCGAAGGCCAGTTGGGCGCGTTCGTTGCGGTCGGGATCATTCATGAGGGTAGTGTCGCAGACGGGCGGGCTGGTTGCCCGGATGACCTGCGGAGGCGCACGGAACCGCGCGCACTGCCGGACATCCCGGAAGCGGGGGCGGAGGCCCGGGCCACGTCCGGGCAACGGCCAGCGGACATTCTCACCGTCAGTACCGCTGGGCCACCGTCTTCGTCTGCAGGAACCAGAACAGGTAGTCCGGGCCGCCCACCTTGGCGTTCGTGCCGCTCATGCCATAGCCGCCGAAGGCGTGGGTACCGGACAGCGCCCCGGTGCACTTGCGGTTCAGGTACAGGTTGCCCACATGCATCCTGCGGCGGGCCTCGGCGAGTTTGTGGGGGTCGCGGCTGTAGAAGGCAGCGGTCAGGCCGTAATCGCTATCGTTGGCCAGATCGATGGCGTGCTGCCAGTCGCGTGCCCGGGTAAAGGCCAGGACCGGGCCAAAGATTTCCTCCTGAAACAGCGGATCTTCCGGGGCCACGTCTGCAAAGATGGTGGGCTGAACGTAGCCGCCCTGCCGCTCGCCCACATCCGGATGTTCGCTCCCCAGCACTAGGCGGGCCGTGTTCTTGCCGCTGTGCACATACTTCATGATCCGCTCGGCGCTGCCCGCGCTGATCACCGGGCCCACCGGAGCGTTGTCCTCGGGCAGACCGACCTGAATCTCTGCTGCCAGTGCCCGCACGCGCTCCAGCAGCTCGTCGTACACGCTGTCCTCGGCGATGACGCGGCTGCAGGCGCTGCATTTCTGGCCCGCGTAGCCGAAGGCAGACTGCACGATGCCCAGGGCGGCGGCCTCCAGATCACCGTCGGCACAGACCACCGTGGGGTCCTTGCCGCCCATCTCGGCCATCACGCGCTTGAGCCACTTCTGGCCCGGCTGAACCCGGGCGGCCCGCTCGTAGATGCGGCACCCGATCTCGCGGCTGCCGGTAAAGGCGATCATGCGGATGTCCTTGTGGTCCACCAGCGGGTCGCCCAGCACGTCGTCCGTGCCGGTCAGGAACTGAATGACCCCGCGCGGCAGCCCCGCCTCAAAGAGCAGTTCCACCATCAGCAGGCTGCTCAGCGGCGTCTCGCTGGCGGGTTTCCAGACCACCGTGTTGCCCGCCGCGATGGCCCCCAGCGCCATGCCCAGCGGAATCGCGCTGGGAAAGTTCCAGGGACTGATGCACGCGACCACGCCAATGGGTTCGTACACGGTCGTCACGTGTTCGTCGGGCATGGGATACACCGGCTTGCCCTGGGCCCAGCGCAGCGTCTCGCGCGCAAAGACCTCGAAGTGGTCCACCGATTCGGCCACCTCGCCGTCGGCCTCGGCCCAGTTCTTGCCGTTCTCCAGCGTCATGACGGCGTTGAACTCCATACGGCGCGCCCGCAGCAGCTCCGCCGCCCGCTTGAAGATGGTCGCCCGCTGCAGCGGGTCGCTCAGACGCCACTCCTCGAAGGCGGTCTGGGCTGCCGCGACGGCCTGATCCCGCTGTTCGGGAGTGGCCCGTGGAAAGTGCCACACGACCTCGCGGGTGTCGGCGGGGTTGCGGACCTCAAACAGGTCGTCGCCCTCGACCCGCTTTCCACCGATGTACAGCGGAAAGTGCTGCCCGACGTACCGCTGGCGCACCTGCTGGAACGCCGCGCGCTGCAGGGCGGCCACCGTGTCCTGCGCGAAGTTGAAATAGGGTTCATGCTCAAACGGCAGAAAACCGCCCAGAAGTGTGTCCGTCATGCCTGCCTCCTTGTGATTGAGGGGAGGCTAACACGCTCTCTGACGGCGGGAAAGAGGCGCTGTCAGACGCCAAAAATGCGGCCTGGGCGGCGAAGCGCCCACGGTCATTGCGCCCTTCTGGCTTTACATATGCAAAGTGGTCACCGGGGAGTGACCCGGCCCTCCTCGGTGACCGCCACCCGCAGCGGCAGCGTCGGAGTGGAAAAGGTGGTTTCCTGTTCGGCCCGGTCCGGCAGCGCGACGCGGAAGCGCAGGGGCGTACCCGCCGCAAAGCGGGGCTCCACCGCCCAGACCCGGTTCACGCCCAGGGACCGGGAGGCCGCGGCTCCGGCTCCGTCCACCGTGACGGTGATCGGCTGTCCGCTGGCATTGATCACGCGCACATCCGGACGGGGAAGGGTCAGCCACGCGCCCAGCGCACATCCCCCGAACAGCACGGCCCCCAGCGCGAGCCGGGCCGGGGTGGCGGGGGGGCGTTTGCCCCGACGAAGGGAAAGGTGGGCAAAGGGGGAACGGCTCACCGCCCCATTGTGCGCCGCCCTGACGGCTGGCGGCAGCTACTGCCGATTGGACCTATTGCTGCACGCCGATGTGCCCGCCCGCTCCCAGCACAAAATGGACCTCACCGTCTTCCGAGGGCTGGGTGACCGTCAACCGGGTGGCCCCGGCATCCCGCAGCATCAGCTTGACGCGCCCGTTTTCCTCCGGGGGCAGCGGCACGCGCCAGGTCTGCCGGGGCCACAGGTGGGTGCGGTGCAGGCAGGTGCCCTCCTGACCACACACGGTCAGGCCGCCCGTGACTGCTCCGGTGTGGTTGGCGACCTCCACCCCTACTGCCTGGAACAGCAGCAGATACAGCCACAGTCCCAGCGTCGCGAGACCCAGGAAAGTGGCGGTGGGCAGGGCAAGGCGCTCCTTCATGGCCTCAGCGTGACAGATTCTGATCTGCTCCACGTCAGCCAAATGGATCATGTCGGGGCGGGGGTCCTGTCCGGCTGGACAGACAGGGGAAAGACACCGGTGAACAGCCGGGGCCAGGCGAGATGGGGCTGGCCCAGATCCAGGGTTAACCCCTGTCCGGCAAAATGCTGTTCCCACAGCGCGTGAATGCGCGGCGCGATGAGGGCGCGCAGGTGGGCCTCGGCCGCCTCGCGCTGATCGCCCAGATCGAAGGGGCTGGGATTTTGCAACCGTTCGCGGACTTCGGAGCGAACAAACGCCTGATACAGCGCATCATCCACCATCCGTGCGAACAGGGCTCCGGTCTGGGCGGCCCGGTCGGTAACCAGCGGTGCAAGTTTCCCGAAGGCGATGGCCGACCCCAGGGTGTTGCCGGCTGTGTTCCACGCACTGTAGCCCGCCAGTTGTTCCAGCGGCAGCGGCTGCAACAGCTGCCACAGCCGACGCTCGGCTCCGTTGGGATAGGCAAGGTCGGCCAGACTCACGGTCTGTCCGGCGTCGAGGCTGGCCCGCAGCCCGTCCACGAAGGCGGGAAGGTGCCGGTGCGGGGTATCCACGGTGGCGTGGTCCGGCTGCCAGTGGGCTTGCCGGGTGCCGGGAGTATTGACGGCGAGGACAAAGTCCGCTTCGGCGGGTGAATGTGCCAGCACGCAGCCGGCCGCCCGCAGGTGGGCGCGCACCAGCTCCCCAGCAGGCCGGTCCTCGTACAGCAACTCCGCGCCCGCACCTTCCAGACCACTGTAGTTCACCCAGACCCGCACGGCCCCGGGGCGCAGTGCCCGCGCAAGCAGCGTGCACGGTACCTCGTCCGCTCCGGGGTAGATGTCCAGGCGGCTCCACACCTGCAACTCGTCGGCGCGGGCTTCCAGCATCCGGCGGTCAAAGGCCGCCAGTCCATACGGGGTGGTGTCGTCCAGGGTCAGGCACAGGTGGGCCAGCACGCCGCCCGCCAGCAGGTCCAGCGCCGCCAGATGCAGCGCGCGGTTGCGTTCGCGCGTGCCCAGCCAGTCGCTCAGAACCTCCTCTGGAACGGCGGCGCGGGCCGCCTGCAGCGCCTCCTGCTCGGCGGCGCCATGCCGGGCGTGGCGGTCAAACGCCGTGCTGTAGGCCCGCAGCTCGCGCCCCCACTGACCGTAATAGGGTTTCTCCTCGTGTGGATCGTTGTCGTGGGCCACCCGCACGATTACCCCGAAGGCGAAGATCTGCAATTCCGGATTCAGGCGTTTCACGTCTTGCAGCACAGTCAGTCGGTCCAGCACCCGCGGCAGATCATCCGAGACGCGGCGGGCCGGAATCATCCCACCCAGGCACAGGGTTTCCAGGCAGACGATCAGGACTCCAGCACCGGGTGCCTCCCTGAGCAGCCAGGTCCTGAGCCCGTCGGTATCTCCCGGTGTGAAGAAGTCAGGCAGCGCCCCGGCGGGCGGTATCCGCACGGTGGCTCCGGTCATGCGCGCCAGGCTGGCGGGCAGCTCCAGCGTGTGCGGACGGGTGTCGGGCGGAATCAGCAGGACGGAGGGGAGCGCGGCCATCGGGTTTCAGGGTATTACAGCCCGCAGCGGTCCTACCCAGCGCCGATGACCCCACCCAGCGCCAGCCACCACACACCATGCCGCCCCACTGGATGTCCGTGGGGCGGCATGGTGTGCAGGGTTGAGGAGGGATTCAGGCGTTCAGGGGTTTGGGCCGGGTGTCTTTCCAGATCCCGCGGCTGCCGGCACGGAGTCCGGGCACGGGACAGGGCTGGGAAGGGGGGAGGACGGGGGGAATCACTCGTGGAGTCTGGGAGGTCTGCACGGCGGCCTAGCGGTAGTTCCTGACGAGGTTGTAGACGTTCAGTGTTCCTGTTCCCAGCCCCCCATTGTAGGTGGGGTCCAGATTCGGGGTGGTGCTGTTCAGCAGGTCGGTGCTCAGGGTGGTCGGCTGTGCCCGGCCTGTGGAGAGCGCCAGTGCCAGTGCGCCGCTGACGGCAGGAGCCGCGAAGGACGTGCCCGAGGCGGAGACGATGCGCGTACCCGGGAAAGCGGTGAGCACATTTTCGCCAAACGAGGTCAGGGACATGTTCTTGGCGTAACTGCTGAACTTGGATTTCTTGAGCGTCGTGCCGACGCTGCCCACGGCGATCAGGCCACTGCCTTTGGGAAACATGGTGCTGCCCACATTCTGTCCGGGGTAAACCATGCCGGCTGTGCCCGTGTTGCCACTGGAGTTGACTACCAGCACGCCTTTCTCGACCGCCCGGGCGATCACGGTATTCAGTGCGCTTGAGTTGGTGGTGATGCCCAGCGACAGGTTGATGATCTGTGCGCCGTTGGTGACTGCACGGTCTATCGCCTGGACAACGTATGACAGGGGTCCGCTGCCATCGGGCCGCAGGACGCGGTAGGTCATGAGGGTGGCATTGGGGGCCACCTGGAGAATCACGCCCGCCACCCCGGTGCCGTGCCCATACTTGCTGGACGTGCCGGAAGCCGCCTGTTCTTCCTGGGGAACGGCGTCATTGCCGATGTAATCCCAGTCGCTGACGGTATCCAGCCGGCTCTTGATCAGGGCGTGGTTCAGATCGACTCCGGTATCCAGCACGGCGACCTTGACGCCTTTGCCCAGTTCGGGCACCAGTTTGTGGGCCTCGGGAATACCCAGCTGGCTCAGGTAGCTCAGCGCGCCGTTCAGGTTTGTGCCTGCGAGGAAGGACAGACCACCGGCCCAGGTGGTGATTCCACCGGCCCAGGTGGTGATTCCACCGGCCCAGGTGGTGATTCCCATAGACTCGGCCTCGTCATCAGACTGTACCGCCACGTCCAGATCGGGTTCCAGCGTTACCAGTGTGGCGTCGAGGGCCTGCAGGCGACCCGACACCAGGCCCGCGGCCTGCAGGTTCTGCTGCGCTGCGGGCAGGGAGACCACCGCGTACCCGCCCTCGCGATCAAAGCTGAGGATCTGGGCGCCCGGCATGCTGGACAGCAGCGCCGTCTCGGTCACGGATGGGCCGACCCGGACGGTCGCCAGCTGCCGCATTGCGGGGGCAGTGACCGAGGCGGTGGTGGTCACGGGCGGCACCGAGCCGCAGGAGGTCACCGCCAGTGCCAGGACCATCAGGGCCATGCAGGAAAGTGGGCGTGCTGTGTTCTTCATACTCGTTACCTCCAGAGGTTGAACAGTGGTGCGGCTGTGGCCTGAGAGCCCTTGAGAGCCCTATCCATGCCATCACTTTGACGCCCGTGTGTGACTGCTCCGTGACCGTCTGGGAGGTCGGCCATGCCCCTGTCGGGGGTGCAGGTGTGTTCCTCATGCTGGGCCCGGCAGCCCTGTGCCGGCCCCGCGTTCACACAGGAGTCACATTGCGGGAGCGGAGGGGGAAATGGGCATGGTCTGGTCGCGGGGGCTGTGGTCCGACACGACTGGAATGCAGGCCTGATCGGGCAGACAAGGAAACGTAAGCCGGCATGAAAAGGGGCCACCGCAGCGGTCAACCGGTCGGGCGAGGCCGGGCCGTGGGGTGGCCCCTCCGTCTGGACTGAAAGCAGGCGCTAACTTCCGGCAGTGCAGACGCGGTTGCGGCCGGAGTTTTTGGCGCGGTACAGCTGTTCGTCGGCCAGGGAGATCAGCTTCTCGTGGTTGGAAACGCTGGGATCACAGGCCACCCCGATGGACAGCGTGACGTTCAGGTGCGGATGAATCTGGGACCAGTCGTAGCTCTGCACCTGTTCGAGCACCCGCTGGCAGATGCGCTGGCCCTGTTCCAGTTCCGTGTTGGGAAAGACGAACAGAAATTCCTCGCCGCCATAACGTCCGATGCTGTCCGTGGGCCGCACCGCACCCTGGAACAGGCGGGACACGGTCCGCAGCACCTGATCTCCGACCAGATGGGAAAAGCGGTCGTTGATCTGCTTGAAGTGGTCGATGTCGGCCATCGCCGCGCACAGCGGTTGGGAGACGTGGGGCCGGTGCTTTGTCCGGCTGTTGAGAAACTCGTGTTGCAGCAGGCCCTCCACATGTTTGCGGTTGAACAGCCCAGTCAGGCCGTCTTCGGAAAGCTGCCGTTCCAGCAGACGTGACTGTTCCTCGAGCATGTTCACGAGTCCGCTCTTTTCGGTGTTCACCCGTTCCAGCGCCTGATTGGCATTCGCCAGCTCGATGGTCTTCAGCCGGTAAATCTGGGCTTCGGACTTGGCCCGTTCGACTTCCAGCTGGGTCATCAGGGCGCGGGTTTTCAGGGCCGCCGTCTGGTTATGGATGTCTCTTTCCACGTCATGGTGCTGGCGGTACAGCTCAAAGGCCTCCTGGTGGCGGCCCTCCTGGGCGCACAGTTCCGAAAGGCGCAGGCAGATTTGCAACTCAAGGTCGCGGATCACCGAATTTTTGGCCAGTTCCAGGGCCGCGTCGTAACACTGTCGGGCCTCGGTCAGTTCGCCCAGCTGATGGTGAACATGCCCCAGCTCGAAGCGGTGCCAGGCTTCGAAAGGCGTCAATTGGGCGACCTGATCACGTTCGATGGCCTGGATCAGCAGCGCTTTTCCCTCGTCGGGTCGCCCCAGCTTGGCTGCCGATTTGCCGGCAATCCCCAGCGCCGTGTTGATGACGGAGATGTTGCCAACCATCATCCCAAATTCACGGGCGGCTTGAGCCGACTGCGCCGCCTCCTCAATCTGTCCCAGATCAAAAGCGATGGTCGCCCGCGTGCTCATGGCGTGGGCCTGACCGCCCACGTCGTCCAGGGCACGGTACAGTTCCAGGCTCTGTTCGGCGAGTTGCTGGGCCTTGGACAGATCGCGGTTGGCATAACTCAGCGTGGCCAGGTTGTGCAGGCAGTGGGCCTCCCGGGTCTGGTCGCGTTGCTCACGGGCGATACGCAGCAGCACGGCCAGCTGGTCGGTGGCCTTCTCATAGTCGTTGAGGCTGTTGTACACGGCCGCCGTGAAGTTGGCGCAGTCGGCCTGCAGGCTGGGGTCGTCGCACAGGATGCCCAGGTCCATGCCCTGCGACAGGTGTGCCAGCGCGTTCTCGTAGTCTCCGGACAGGTAGCGGTAGAAGCCCACGGTGCGGTGGGCGAGCCCGAGCAGCCGGTCGTCTCCGGTCTGGCGTGCCAGGTTCATGCCCTGATCTGCGAGGTCACCGCCTGATCTGGGATCGCCCTGACGCAGGCTCCAGGCGCGGTCCAGCAGGTCGTGGGCCTGCTGCCACTGCTGCGCGGAAACCTGCGGGCCGTCAGGGGAAGCCGCCGTGAGGGACGGCGCGGCGTGGCTTTGCCGGCGCGGCAGCAGCAGTGGGGCCAGCGACGCCTGGTTGTTGCTTACCAGGGTCAGCAGGCGCTCCACGATGTCCGGATCGAACTGCAGCCCGGCCTGCCCCCGCATCTCTTGAATGGCCTCCTCGACCGTCCAGGCCCGCTTGTAGGGGCGCTCGGTGGTCAGGGCATCGAACACGTCGGCCACCGCCACGATCCGCCCGGCGACCGGAATCTCGTGGGCCGCCAGACCGCGCGGATACCCCGTGCCGTCCCAGCGCTCGTGGTGGGTGCGGGCGATTTCCTCGGCCATTCTCAGCAGCCGGGATGTGCTGCCCTCCAGCACCTTGGCCCCGATCACCGTATGCAGTTTCATGCGCTCGAATTCTTCCGGAGTGTAGTGGCCGGCCTTGAGCAGCACGTCGTCGCCCACGCCGATCTTGCCGATGTCGTGCAGGCGGGCGGCCCAGCGGATCAGGTCGACCTCCTCGGGCGGCAGGCCCATCGCCTGTGCGAGGTGCGCGCTGAGTTCGCCGACCCGGCGGGTGTGCTGGCCGGTCTTGTCGTCGCGGTACTCGGCGGCCATGCCCAGCCGGGTCACGATCTCGATCTGCACGGCTTCCAGTTCGGCGGTGCGGACCCGCACGGTTTCTTCGGCCTGCAGCCGGGCGTGCTGCGCGACCTCACCCAGCTGGCGGTACGTTTCCGCCTCGCGGCGGGCGCGTTCGGCCTCGAAGTGATCGGTCATGCTCTGGGTCTTGCGCTCGGTCTCCTCGGTGAACAGTTCGCGTTCCAGCAGGCGGTAGTCGCGCAGGTACCCGTAAGCGTCGGCCAAGCGTCCCAGGGCTTCCAGGCCGCCAAAAAGCGCTTCCAGAATGTTCAGTGTGGAGGGCCGGAGGTCGTGGGCCCTGGCGAGGTCCAGCGCTTCGAGCAGCAACGTCTGGGCGCTGTCCGGCTCGCCGCGCTGGAAGTTCAGCCGGCCCAGCCCCAGCAGGGCGTTGACCCGCCCCTGCACGTCGTGGGCTTCCTCGGCCCAGAACAATGACTGCCGGAACATGGTCCCGGCCTGTTCCAGCTGCCGCTGTTCCAGATGCACCTGACCCAGGTTGTCGTGCAGGTCGATCAGCTGCGGTTTCAGGTCGTGCTCGCGGGCCAGCGCCACGGCGTGCAACAGGGTAGCGGTGGACTCGGCGTGGTGGGCCAGATTCTTGTGGGCCAGCCCGATCATGCCCAGCGCGGCGACCTCGGTTTCCAGGTCGCCGCAGCGCCGGGCCTGTTCCAGCCCGGTTTCCAGCAGAGACAGGGCCTGGGCAGGCTGGCCCATGTTGAGGAAGATGTTTCCCAGATTCACGCTGCAGGCCGCACGCAGCTCGTCGGGAATCTCGGTGTACTGGTCGCCCAGCTGCTGACAGGCGTGCAGGCTGGCCAGGGCGTCGGCGTAGACACCCAGGTTGCCCCACAGCAGTCCGATGTTGTTCAGGCAGTACGCCTGCATGACCCGGTCGCCGCTGCGGGCCCGCAGCTCGGCCTCACGCCCCTGGGCCTGCACCGCGACGTTGAAGCGTCCGCAGCGCTGGGCCGCGTGGGCGAGCAGCGACAGCGCCACGATCTCCTGCGCGTCGTCCTCCTGCTCGCGTGCGGCGCGGGCGAACAGCGTGGCGGCGTCCAGCAGTTCGGCTTCCCGCCCGTCCAGCAACAGGTCGTCACAGCGCTGGGCGTGCGCTGCGACGCTGGCAGCGGGCGAGGCCTGATCGGCCAGTTCGCCGGGCTGCAGTTCTGTCCGGCCCACGGTCTGCAGCGCTTCAATCTTGGGGGACAGCATCTGACCTCCTGCGGGTCGGGGCGGGAACGGTCAGTGGTCCGAGGTCCTCGAGGGCCGTCCGGAGCAGCTCCGAGGCACTGTCGGCTCCGGTGGGAAACAGCGCCTGCCCCACATGCAAGTTCAGGGCCGGGGTGCGGCCCAGCAGGCCCTCCAGGGCCGAGCGCAGGCGGCCGGGCCATCCCCGTTTCAGGCGGTCCTGCCGGTCGTCCGGCGGTCCGTCCGGGGGCGCCGCACTACCGGGCGCAGAGCGCAGCAGGACCGCAAAGGTCGCGCCGTTTAGGCGGTAGGCCCGGTCCTCGGTGCGGCGCACCCCGTTCAGGGTCTGCACCAGCGCCAGGATCGCGTCGTTGCCCCCCGCATACCCGGCGGTCGCATTCATGAAGCGGATGTTGGCAATCTCGATCAGGTGCAGCGCGAAGCCGCTGCCGTGGCGGGTCGCGAAGGCCACCTCGCGGTGAAGGTCGGCCAGAAAAGCCTGACGGTTGCCCAGCCCGGTCGATTCGTCGGTCAGGGCGGTGCGCTCCAGGGCCGCGAGCTGCATCTGACGCGCGAGCATCAGCGCCAGCGACTGCGCGGCGATCTGCAGGAGGGGGCTGGGCAACGCGGCGTGGGCCCTGGAAGGCATGGCCCTGTGTTGGGGGGAGCGCTCCGCCGCTGATCCGTCCGGCGTCTGGACAGGCCCATCCACCTGAAAGGCGTGCAGGATCAGGACGTCGCCGTCCACCTCGCTGCGAACGGTCCAGCCGTTGTCTGGATACAGGGTCAGGCCTTCGCCGGTCTGCGCGGCGCCGTCGTGCGTGCCCGCGTCGGGGTCCGGCAGGCCGGGCACATGACAGAAGGTTCCGTCCTGCCGGTAGCAGGCCAGGGCCGGAGCCGGGGATGCGGGTGTGCCCAGCGGTTGCCAGTGGGCCGCGCAGGCATCGGTACCGGCGAGCTGCGCGAGCAGGGGCAGGCTGAGCGCGAGCAGTTCAGGCACGCTGCGGGCCGTCTCCATGCGGCGCGAGAGCTGGTTCAGGGCCTCGCTGTGGTGCTGGGCCTGGCGCAATTCCTGGGTGCGCTGGAAGACGCGCTGTTCCAGCCGGGCATTCAGCTCCCGCAGCTCGCGCTGGGTCTGTTCGCGCAGGGCAGTTTCCTGGCACAGCCGCAGCGCCGGATGGACCAGCGCCGCCACCGCTTCGAGCTGGGCACGCGCCGTCGCCGGCCAGCGGACCCTGACCGGGCTGATCATGGCCAGCCAGCCCCAGATTTCCCCGGAGCCGCACAGCGGAAGTAGCGCAGTGGAGCGGTCTTGCCCCCAGCCCTCCCCGTATTCGGCCAGGTCCGTGGTGGGCTGGGGCATGGCCGCCCACTTCAGCTCCGGGTCACCCACCGTGTTCTGGATGTCCCAGCCGCCCTCCCGGTCCCTGGATGCGCTCATTAACAGGGCGACGCCGGCGACCTGCACCGTTCCTTTCAGCGCCGCGTCGATTTCCAGCAACACCTCCTCCACGCTCTGGGCCCCCAGCATCCGGCGGCCCAGCTGAAGCACCGTGCGCGCGTCCGGGGACAGGTGGTGGGCGTGGGGCCATGCCTGCGGCCCATGACGGTCTTCCGGGCACCGGTAGCCTGCGCCGCGGACCGTCTCGATGGTGTCCTCGCCCAGCTTGCGCCGGATACGCCGGACATACACGTCCACAATCCGGTCGTCGCCCTCAAACGTCAGCCCCCAGACCCGCTCCAGAATGGCGGACCGTGAGAACAGCCGCCCCGGATGACCGTTCAGCACGTCAAACAGCGCCTGTTCCTTGGCACTCAGCCCCACGTCGCTCCCGGAGGGTGTGGCTGCCAGAGACGCGAGGAGGCTCACCAGGAGTTCCTGATGGCCGTGAAGTCCGCACAGGGCGGATGTGGCCGAACGGGGAAAGGAAGGGAGTGTCGCATGGCCTCGCAGGAAAGATGGACGTTCAGGGTGGATCGCCGGCAGCCGGCGCGTTCGGGCAAAGGTTCTCTCGATATAACTGACCGGCATTCTGCCAATCCCCCGCTTACAGTTCTCTCTCCGTGCTGCACGGACGCGACATAAATTTTGCGGCGCAATTCTTCACAATGTGGGACAGGTGGGAATACGGGCGCTCGCTTCCTTTCCGCCGGCTCAGGATGGGCCGTCAACGGGTGAGGGCGTCATCCGACAGCAGAAATTCCAGCACCCGGTCACGCATGGCGCGGCTGGTGTAGTGGCCGACCCCCGGCAGGACCGCTTCGTGAAAGTGGTTGCTGCGGCCTGCCCGGGCGTAAGCGCCGTGCAATGCCGTCGCCGTTGGAACATGGTGTGCGCTTGGCCCGAACACCGGGTCGCTGTCGCCGCTCGCCAGCAGCAGCGGAATGTGCGGGAAGTCGTCCGCATGGGTGATGGGCCGGTTGTCCTCCAGAAAGGTTCGCAGCTCGCTGCGGTGGACCTCCGGTTCCTCCCACACGCCGGAGGTGATCAGGGCCGCTGCCCGCCTGACCCGCGTTTCGGTACGGGCCAGGGTCAGGGCCACGTAGCCGCCCATGCTGGAGCCGACCACGAACGCCGGCAGCGGCCCGAGGCGGTCGGCCAGCGCGTCCAGCAGGGCCGGAGCCTCGGCCACCGTACGGCGCACACTTTCCCAGACATACTCGCGGGCATTCAGGCCGGGCGGCGCGTCGGCTTGCCGTTCGCCGTGCAGGGCGGCGTCCGGAACCACCACGGCCACGCCGCGTGCGGCCAGGTCCGCATACACGCCCAGCTTGCCTTCCTTGGTGGCCCAGGCTCCGTGGTAGACCGGGCACACGGCCCGAACGGCCTCGCCCTCCGGCGGCAATTCCAGCAGACAGGGAATGCCGGCCAGAACGTGCCGCTCGATGCGGTAGGGCCGCCCGTTCACCGTGGGTGTGGCGTGCGGGTCAGCTGCCTGAAAGGTGCGGGTCATGGGCACGGTATACGTGAAGCGGGCCCATCCGCGTTCCAGCGCCACACATCGGGATTCTTGAGGTTTGCCCAGCCGGTGTAGTCCAGCTCCAGCGTCAGGGCGAGCAGATTGCCGTGGGTAAACACGGCGGTCATGCCGTGAGGGTCGCGGGCCCCGGCCAGGGTAGCGGTCGCCCGCGCCCGCGCCGCGGGGCCGGATTCGCCGCCGGGCAGACACAGGTCCGGATCGCTGAAGCTCTCGCGCAGCCGGTCCTGCCAGTCGGCGCGGTCGGTCCCGGACAGCACCCGCTCGGTCAGGCGTTCGTCGGTTTCGATGCTCAGGCCGAGCCGCTGCGCCAGAGGCCGCGCCGTGTCCACTGCCCGCACCCACGGACTGCTGACGATGCGGGTGATGCCCAGGGGGACCAGCCGGGGCGCCAGCCGCCGCGCCGCTTCCTCGCCCTCGGGGGTCAGCGGCGCGTTCGGGGCCTGTCCGGCGGCCCTGGCGTGCCGGATCAGCAGAAAGTCGCCGCTCATCCTGTTTCTCCCTGGCTCGCTTGTTTTCTCAGGATGCGGATCTGGCCCCGGTGGCTTACCTCGTCCTCCATAACGTGAAACCAGGCCCAGTGGTGGTTCATGGCCTCGAATCCGGGGACGGTCAGCCGGGACGCGAGCCACCGATCATCTTTGCCACCAAAGGCCTTCAAGGTGGCGGCGCGGGAGGCCTCCAGTTCGGCGAGCAATCCGTTCAGGCTCTGGCCGGTGGGGGGCGGTGGGCCTTCTGTGCCCATGGACAGGGCGCCCAGCATGGCGGGATCGGCTTCTTCGTAGGCACGCTCCTCAAACGAGACGTGGTGGTACAGCCGGTCCACCGCCGCGATGTGCGCCAGCAGCATCCCGATGGAGTTGCTGAAGCCCTGCGGCACGGCGTCCAGCTGCTGGGTGGTCAGGCCCTGGACCGCGTGCAGGGTCGTCATTCGGGCGTAGTTCATCATCTGCACCAGCACGCTGATCTGAGGCGTGTACCGGGCATCCGGCTCTATGTGGGCCCAGGAGTCGTTGGACATGCAGGAAGTGTAAGGGGCGTGGTTTCTCTCGGCGGACGCACCTGCGACCGGCCGGTGCGCGTCAGAGGACGGCCCCCAGGCGGCGCAGTTCGGTTTGCAGGGCCCCTGGGTCCACATCCCGCACCCGTCCGCCATGCCCGCGTGCAGCCCACGCGGCGGCGATTCCGGCGGCCTCGCCCATGCTGTGGCAGTTCTGCTGCACGCGGATGGCCGACTGCGCCTCGAAGGTGCTGCTCGCCGCTCGCCCCGGCACCAGCAGGTTGGCCACCCCGACCGGAACAAGCGCCCGGTAGGGAATCTCGTGGTAGGCGTCCTTCGCAAAGTACGGCGCGCCGCCGTCGCGCTCGTGCAGCAGCCGTGCGCCGCCCTTGACCGAATGAATATCCACCGGGTAGTGGTTGTGGCAGATGGAGTCCGCAAAGCGGGCGCAGTCCAGGATGTCTTCCAGCGTCAGCGTGTACTCGCCCACGATGCGCCTTGACTCGCGCACGCCGACCATGGGGGCGACCACGCCGATGTAGGCCGCCTCACAGCCGGGCAGGAAGCTGCGGCAGAAGGCGGTCAGCCGGTCAATGGCCCCGCGCCCGTCGGTCTGCGCCGCGCTGAGCTGCCACGGATCGGCTCCGTCGTGCAGTTCGGGCCGGATGCGCGGGCAGTTGAAGCTGATCTCGCCGGGGCGGCCCGGTACGCTGAAACCCTGGAAGTAGTCGCCGTCGCGCTCCAGCAGCACGCCCTGTGTCACCGCCCGCCGGAACAGCGGCTCCAGCGAGCTGTTCCGGCCCCAGACCATCCAGAAGTGCAGGAAATTCTCGCCGGTCTGTCCCTGCCCGTTCGCGTTCAGGAAGGCGCACAGCCGCGCCGTGTCCACTCCGGCCAGTGTGAAGCGCAGGCTCATGGCCTGATGCACGCCGTCCTCGTCGCCCGCGTGGAAGGGTACCCCGGCCCGCGCCGCCACGTCCGCGTCCCCGGTGGCGTCGATGAATACATCGGCCCCCAGGGCCTGCAGCCCTCCCTTGTTGTGGATGACGAGGGCCGTGAGGCGGTCTCCTTCCCGCAGGGGCTCCACGATATGCGTGTGGTACAGCACCTCGCCGCCCGCCTCCAGCAGCATCTGCTCCAGCACGAACTTCATGCCCTCGGGGTTGAACCAGTTGTCGTTGCCGCCGGGGTCCACCGCGCCGTCGCCGCGGGCGAGCAGCCGCGCCTTGAGTTCGTCGGTCAGGCCCCGGTTGAGGTTCTCGCCCGCCGAGACGTTGCGCATCAGCGGCGTGACCCAGGCGTTCGTGCCGGTACCGCCCAGACTGCCCTGCGCCTCGACCACCAGCACCCGCGCACCGGCCCGCGCCGCCGCGATGCCGGCGATGGCTCCCGCCGTGCCGCCCCCGGCAACAATCACGTCCCAGGTCCGGGAGAGGGTCCGGTAGGGGAGGAGCGGTCCGCTCACGAAACGTTCTCTCCGGTGATTGGCCGCAGGTGGGGGTGAGAAGGCAGCACCGGCTTTTCTTGCCGGGGGGATTCCTGGCCCTGCCACATGACGAAAAAGACCGGTGAAAGCAGGCTCATCCTTTCACCGCTCCCTCCAGGCCCTTCATGAAATACTTCTGCCCGAAGGCAAAGACGATCAGAATGGGGATGATGGTGATCACCGCGCCCGCCATCACCGCGCGGCTGTTGGTGGAAAAGGTGCCGCTGAGTTCCAGCAGGCCCGCCGAGAGCGGCAGCAGGTTCTTGTCGGGCAGCATGATGCGCGCCCACAGAAACGAGTTCCAGTATGCCACGAATTCCAGGATGGCGAAGGCCGCGATGGTGGGCGTTGCCAGCGGCAGCATGATGCGCCGCCAGATGGTCAGCTCAGGGGCGCCGTCGATGCGCGCGGCCTCGATCAGCTCCTGCGGAATGCCCAGGTACGCCTGCCGCAGCAGAAACAGCCCCACGATGGAGGCCAGCCCCGGCAGCACCACCGCGAGGTACTGCCGGACCGCGTCGATCACCGGGTTGGTCTGTTGCAGCAGCCCCAGCTTGATGGTGGTGATGTAGTTGACGATCAGCCCCGACTCGTTGGGCAGGACCATCAGTGCCAGGATGGCGTAGAAGATCAGGTCACGGCCCGGAAAACGCATCTTCGCCAGCGGGTAGGCGGCCAGGGTGGCCAGCGTGACCGTCAGGGACACGCCCAGCGTGCAGATGATCAGGCTGTTGAGGATCAGCCGCCAGAACGGCACGGTGGTGCCCTTCCACATCTCGGCGTAGTTGCGCAGGCCCACCGCCTGGGGCACGATCTTGGCCTCATAGATGTTGCCGGTCGGCTCGAGACTGGTAATGAGGGTCCAGTAGAACGGATACAGCATGATCAGGGCGATGGCGATCAGCACGGTGTAGGCCAGCAGATCGGTCAGGCGGCGGCGCTGCCTGCGCCGGGCCTTGAGCCGGGCGGCGGCGGCGGCAAACGAATCGGGCTGAACGGGTGCGGGGCGCGTCTCAAGCATCGGCGCGTCCTCCCCTCGTCAGGCGGAAGTTGATCAGCCCGAACAGGATGGAGATCACGGCAATGATGATGCCCCCGGCGGCGGCCAGGCCGTACTGAAAGTCCTGAAAGGCGCGCGAGTAGGTGTAGAACAGTGCGGTGTAGGTGCTGCCGGCGGGGCCGCCCTGGGTCATCACGTAGATTTCCTCGAATACCTTGATGGCGCTGATGGTAGACAGCAGGCTGCACACCAGTATTGTGGGCCGCAGCCCCGGCAACGTGATGTTCCAGAAGACCTGCGTGCGGCCCGCGCCGTCGATGGTGGCGGCCTCCTCCAGCTCCGGGCTGATGCTCTGCAGGCCCGCGAGGTACAGCACCATGTAGTAGCCGATGCCCTTCCACAGCGTCACGAACATCACGGCGTACAGGGCGGTCGCCGGATTGTTCAGAAAGCTGCCGCCCCGGTGCAGGCCCAGGAAACCCAGCACCGCGTTCACCGGTCCCTCCTGCTGGTACATCCAGTTCCAGATCAACCCTACCACCGCAAAACTCGTCACCACCGGGACATAGAAGGCCGTGCGGAAAAAACCGATGCCGCGCATGGGCCGGTTGACCAGCAGCGCCACCAGAATGGCGACCACCTGAATCACCGGCACCACCAGGATGTACTTCAAGCTGTTCTTCAGCCCCGACCAGAACTGCTCGTCGCGCAGCAGTTCGCGGAAGTTGTCCAGGCCCACCCACTGCGGCGGACTGATGATGTTGTACTTCGTGAACGCCAGATACGTGCCGAAGATCACCGGCCAAGTGTGGTACACGACCAGCAGAGTCAGGAACGGCAGCAAGAAGGCGTAGGCGATCAGCGTGTTGCGCGCGGTCACTTTCGCGCCCGTGCCGCCGGCCCGGTGCTGTTCGCGGCGCGACAGGCGCCGGGAGGGGGTGGTCATGGGGGGAAGTGTAGCGAAAGACAGGAAGTTGGTCGTGCAAAGACGTGCAACAGGGACAGGATTCCTTGCCCCGGCGGTGGGACCGCCTGGACGGCGGGTCCGAACCTTGCCCCCTGACCGGTAAGCCATGAAAAAGCCCCCGCCCACAGGGAACGGAGACTGATTTTACGCAAGCTGGACGTTCAGACCTTAGTGTCCGTCTCCATCCTGCGCTTCGCGCTTGCCCTCGTCGTAGCTGGCGTGGGCCTCTTTGTTGTGAACTTCCGCCTTGGCGCGGTCCTCCATGGCCTTGGCCTTGTCGCCGGCGTTTTCCATGGTGCTGCCTCCCACCTTGGATGCCAGGTCATGTCCGGCGGCGCGGGCGCGGTCGGCCCCCTCATTGATCTTGGCCTTGGCGGAATCCAGCATGTTCCCGGCGGTGCTCTTGTCATCGCTCATTGAATGACCTCCTGAAGTGTGAATTTCCGTTTGGGGAAGTTCCCGTTGGGATTTCACCAAGCTGCCGCGCCGGCCACCGGCTGTGGTGAGTCCGGGCTTCAGGACAGGCCACGTTTGGGTGACCTTTTCTGAAGCCAACCCTCATGCGGCAATTTGGACCCGGCACAAACCCGGTCAGTAACACGCGCATCCGCCGCATGTCATGGCCGGGCGCGTTAGATTGGCCGTTATGAGCAGCCATATTCAGGTGCCCAGCCAGGGCGAGAAGATCAGCATGCAGGGCGGCAAGTTGCAGGTTCCCAACCATCCCGTGATTCCCTTCGTGGAGGGCGACGGCACCGGCCCCGACATCTGGAAGGCCAGCGTGCGGGTGCTCGACGCCGCCGTGGAGAAGGCCTACGGCAGCGAGCGCAAGATCGAGTGGATGGAAGTCTACGCGGGTGAGAAGAGCGTGCAGGTTTACGGTGAAGGGCAGTGGCTGCCGCAGGAAACGCTCGACGCCTTCAACGAGTACCTCTTCGGCATCAAGGGCCCGCTCACCACGCCGGTCGGCGGCGGCATCCGCAGCATCAACGTGGCGCTGCGTCAGGAACTCGATCTGTACGCGTGCGTGCGTCCGGTGCAGTACTTCGCGGGTGTGCCCAGCCCCCTCAAGCGCCCCGAGGACGTGGACATGGTGATCTTCCGCGAGAACACCGAGGACATTTATGCGGGTATCGAGTACATGGCCGGCACGCCCGAGGCCGACAAGATGCGCGACTTCCTGATGAACTCGATGGGCGTCAAGAAGATCCGTTTCCCCGGCTCCTCCTCGTTCGGCATCAAGCCGGTTTCCAGGGAAGGCACCGAGCGCCTGGTGCGCGCCGCCATCCAGTACGCCATCGACAATGACCGCAAGAGCGTGTCGCTGGTCCATAAGGGCAACATCATGAAGTTTACGGAAGGGGCCTTCCGCGACTGGGGCTACGACCTCGCCAAGCGTGAATTCGGGGCCAAGGAGATTGACGGCGGCCCGTGGTGCGAACTGCCCGGCGGCATCGTGATCAAGGACGTGATCGCCGACAACTTCCTGCAGCAGATTCTGCTGCGCCCCAAGGAATACGACGTGATTGCTACCCTGAACCTCAACGGTGACTACGTCTCCGACGCCCTGGCCGCGCAGGTCGGCGGCATCGGGATCGCGCCCGGCGCGAACATCAACTACGTCAGCGGCCACGCCATCTTCGAGGCCACCCACGGCACCGCGCCCAAGTACGCGGGCAAGAACGTCATCAACCCCAGCTCGGTGATTCTCTCGGGCGAGATGATGCTGCGCTACATGGGCTGGACCGAGGCCGCCGACCTGATCCTGAAGGGTCTGGACCAGACCATCCAGCAGAAGGTCGTCACCTATGACTTCGCCCGCAACATGGACGGCGCCAAGGAAGTCAAGACCAGCGAGTTCGCTGACGCGATCATCGCGAACATGGCCTGAGACAGGCAGTTGAAAGGGGCCGGGGCGCAAGCCTGCGGCTCCTTTTCCGTTCTGCAGAGAAGAGAGGCGGGGGCGACGGCCCTGCCACACTGCCCGCGCCGTGCCCACCCCGCGCATCCCCTGCACTATCCTGCCCGCATGGCACGGCTGATCCTGGCAATCCTGGGCGTGGTCCTTCTGGCGGTGGTGTCCCTGGCGCTGGTGTGGCTGCTGGGGCAGGTGCTCGTGGGGCTGGGGGTATTTGTGGTGGGCCTGGCCGCCGTGTTGTCGCGGCTGCTGTGGTTCCTGATCGTGGCAGGCGCGCTGGCCGGGCTGGTGTACTTTCTGGCCAGCGCGTGGCGGCCCTCGGTCCGGGCGGGCGGCGCGGGAGAGGACCAGTCGGAACCCACACCGCTCCGCACCTCACCGGCTCCCCACAAGCCCCGGCCATGAGCCATGCGGACCGCTTTCTGGGCCGGGCCGGAGTGTACGCGGCCGCCCGTCCGGAGTATCCGGCGGCGCTGGGCGGGTGGTTGGGAGGACTGGGTCTGCTCGCGGGCCGGGTGGCGGATGTGGGGGCGGGCACCGGTCTGTTCACGCGGTTGCTGCTCGCGCACGGCACGGGTCCCGGATTCGCGGTGGACGCCGTGGAGCCCAATCCGGACATGCGTGCCCGGCTGGAGGGGAGCCTGGAGCCGGAGGTGGCCGCCGGTCGCCTGAGCGTGCGGGCCGGAACCTCGGAGGCCACGGGGCTGCCCGCACGCTCGGTGTCGCTGATCACGGCCGCGCAGGCGGCCCACTGGTTCGCTCCGGTCCCCACGCTGCGTGAATTCCGGCGGGTGCTGAGGCCCGGCGGGCGCATCCTGTTCGTCTGGAACGACTGGCGCGGCGTGCAGACGCCCTTCAATGCCGCCTACCGTGAGGTCGTGGCCGGGTTCAGCCGCGAGGACGGCGAACTCCTCTCGCGGGTGCCCGAGTCGGAACTGCCCGGCTTCATGCCGGGCGGCTTCGAGGTCCGGACCTTCGAGAATCCGGTGCGTTTCACCCGTGAGCGTCTGCACGCGCTGGCGGGCAGCGTCAGCTATCTGCCTGCGCCGGACGCCCCGGAGTTCTCGGCGATGACGCGGCGGCTCGACGGGGCCTTTGAGAGGTATGGAGTGGACGGTCAGGTCACGTTGACCTACTGCACGCACGCCTTCCTGGGCCGGCTGGACTGAGCCGCCTGTCCCCGGCCTGCTAGCCTGCGGCCATGCGTTACCGAGTCTTCAACGAACAGGATTACGCGGCCTTGCAGGCGCTCGACCTCGACATCCAGCGCCATCTGGATTCTGCCTTCGATGGCCTCCCCGAACGCGAGCGCCAGGGCCGCCTGCATACCAGTCTGCCCGCCCTGAAATTCTATGAGCGCAGCGAGCACTCCTTCGTGGCCGAGGAGGGCATCGACGAGACGGGCAAGGTCCTGCGGGGCTTTGCCTTTGCGCAGCCGGTGTGGCAGGGCGACCGGCCCATCGTGCTTGTCCGTACTGTCAGCGTGTTTCCGGGGGCCCCGGCCGAGACGGCCAGCAGCCTGCTGCACGCCGTGATCAAGAGTGCCTACGACGCAGCCGTGTATGAGGTGCATTTTCCGGTTCCCCCGGCGCTGGAGCAGGCGGCCGGCGCGGAGCAGGCCGTCACCGTGGGGGCGTATGCGGTGCGTCACCTGGGGACCCGGCTGGAGACGGCTCCCGGCGCGCCGGACCAGTCTGGAGTGCAGGGCGCATAATGGCGGGCATGACGAATTCCGCCACCCGTGTGCTGCTGGGCGTCCGCGGCATGTCCCGTGAGGCCGGTGAGCGCGTGTCCGCCGCCCTGAAGGACCTGCCCGGCGTTGAGAAGGCCACGCCCGATGAGGGCCAGATCGAAGTGCATTACGACCCCACCCGCCTGACCGTCATGGATCTGGTGCGTGCCGTGCGTGCCCAGGGCTTCCTGGCCGGGATGCTGTAACCCCGGTGGCCCTGGGTTATGTCGGGGTCCTCACGGTGCGCGTGGAGATGCCGTGGGTGGGCAACCTCAAGGAAAAACGTGCCCTGGTGCGGCCGGTCGTCGAGCGCCTCAAGGCCCGCTTTCCGCTGACGGTGGCCCGGCTGGACGGTCTGGACGCCCACGACTGGGAAGTCATCGGCGTGGCGACCATCAGCAACGATTACCACTGGGTCCAGGAAACCCTCAAGATGGCCGCCGACTACATCGCCAGTGAGGGACCGTACCGCGTCACCTCCGAGGAAACCGAGATCACCGTACTGGGCGGGGACGACGGAGAAGCGGACGCCTCCGGGATGGAGGAGGCCGACTGGTAGGACTGACCTCGGGTCCCCACGGCAAAGGCGGCAGGGCACTGGACCCTGCCGCCCCCTTTTGTTGCCTACTTGTTCAGTTCACTTTTAAGGTTCCGGAAGCCTTCCGGACGGTCCAGCACGCGCAGGTTGAGCACGTTGGGGCCGCTGAGTTCCGAGACCCGTTCGGTGGCACAGTCGTACTTGGCGGTCGTCTTGCGCATGATGGGCCAGACCACGGCGGCGGCCCGCCCGGCCACATCGCGCCGGGGCACCGGGCCAAACAGGCGCGAGTCTTCCGAGCCGTTCATGGTGCGGTTGTCGCCCATCACGAAGTACTGCCCGGCGGGCACGGTGATCTCGGGCTGGTCGGGCATCACACCCGCGCGGCTGGAGGTGGCCCCGTTCGCCAGCTCGCTCTGGGTGTCCCAGCAGCCCTGCTGACGCCAGTAGTCGGTGGTCCAGCTGGAGTCCAGCTTCACGTCGTTGATGAAGACCTCGCCGGCCTCCACCCGGATGCGGTCGCCGGGCAGGCCGATCAGGCGCTTGATCAGAAAGGGGCGGTAGTTCCACAGGCCCAGGAAGTTCTTGTTGAGGTTGGGGATCTGTGCGGCGGCCTCGCGCGGCGGCTTGAAGATCACGATGTCGCCCCGGCTGAACTCGCCCACCCCGGCCTTGTGCAGCCAGGTTTCGTATTTGGGCACAAAAACGCGCTCGCGGTCACGCAGGTTGGGCATCATGCTGACGCCGTCCACGCCGACCAGGGTCGCCACGAACTGGGTAATCACCACCGCGAAGACAATGGGTTCCAGGAATTCCTTCCACACTTTCTGGAGGGCGGTGGGGCCAGCGGAGTTGAGTCTGGTCATGCACCGCGCAGGATAGCGGATTGGCCGCGTCCCGCTGGGGAGATGGCTCCGGCGGCCGGTCTGCGCTGGGCCGCGTGTGCCCCGGCACCACGCCACATGTTCACGACAGCAGGGCGCTCAGGCGCGGCAGTTCCCGCGTGGCCGCGTCCTTTCCCGCCAGGATGGCCTGCTCGGTGCGGTTGAAATTCATCAGGTCAATGTTGCCCAGGACCGGGCGCAGCAACACGTCCGGGCGGTACAGGCTCAGCCGGGCGTCGGTCAGGCCCGCCTGCATGATCTCCACCGAGCGGCGCAGCGCCCGCACCGGCCCCAGACCGGCCTCTCTTTTCCACAACAGCACCCGCCGTTCGTGCAGTTCCAGCGGATCCGGGGCCGTGACGTCCACCGCCACGACGCGGCGCACTCCGAAGAACAGCGCGGCGTCCACCGGCACCTGATTGACGATGCCGCCGTCGGCGAGCAACATGTCGTCCACGGGCACACTGTCAAGTGCGCCGGGATAGGCGCTGGTGGCGCGCAGGGCGGTGAAGAGGTCGCCGCGCGTCAGGTACAGGCCCCGGCCGGTGAGCAGATCGGTGGCGGTCAGGGCCAGCGGCAACTGAAGTTCCTCGAAGGTGCGCGGCAGGTGTCCGGCCAGCCAGTCCTCCATGGCCGAGATGCGGATCAGGCCGGTGCCGGGACGCCAGTCCAGCAACCGCCGCCACGACACGCCCGCCGAGATGCGTTCCAGGTCCGCGCCGCTGTACCCCGCCGCGACGAAGGCCCCCACCAGCCCCCCCATGCTCGTTCCGGCCACCACGCTGGGCCGCAGCCCCGCGTCTTCCAGCACCCGCCACACGCCGATGTGGGCCAGCCCGCGTGCGCCGCCGCCGCCCAGCACAAGTCCGTAACCCTTCATGGCACGGATTGTAGGCATCCCGGCGGCCCTCAGGGGCAGCCATGCCCCCAGCGGCCGCCGCTGCCAGGGCTACCCACCGGCACGGCAAGTGCGGTAGCGTGGGCCAAATGCCTGTTGCAGGACAGCTGGTGGGAGACGGAATTCGGCTGGTCCGGCCGCTCGGACGCGGCTCCCACAGCCTGGTTTATTTCGCGGTGGACGCGAGCGGTCAACCATGTGCCGTCAAGATCTTCCAGCCGCATCTGACGGTCTTTGCTGACCGCGAGTACCAGCATGCCTGCGGGCTGGACCATCCCCGGCTGGTCCACCTGCTGGGCCGCGCCAGCGTGGATGATCAGCCGGCCCTGATCACCACCCTGGCACGCGGGCAGGTGCTGTTCCAGCGCTATGCCCGGCGGCCCGCCGCCCGGTACGAGCGGCGGGCCTTTCTGCTTACCCTGGCCCACCTGCTGGGCGCACTGGGCTACCTGCACAGCCGCAGGCTGGTGCACCGAGACATCAAGCCCGAGAACATCCTGGTCGAGCCGGACGGCAGCGCCAAGCTGGTGGATCTGGACCTCGCGGGGCCCGCCTTTGAGACCTTCGAGGTGCCCACCCGCTTTGGTACGGCGGCCTTCCAGAGCCCCGAGGCGGCGCGTGGTGAGGCGCTGGGCCCGGAGAGCGACCTGTACGGGGTGGGCGTGCTGCTCGGCTGGGGCCTGTACGGACAGCTGATCTGCCCCGACGAGGCCCTGCCGGAGCTGAATGATCCCCTGCTTCCCCTGTACGGCGCCCTGACCCGTCAGGACCGCCGCCGCCGCCCTGACGACGCCTGCTGGGTGCGTCAGGAACTGCTGCGCCTGGCCGCACTGCCCCTGTAGGCGGCCAGGACGCTGGGCGGCCGGCCCAGGCCCGGTGTCAGGCCGGGCGCAGGATCCGGGCCTCGTGGGGCCGCAGGGGCGCGCCGCTGGCCGGCCGGTCATTGCAGGAACTGAGCAGCGTCTCGCCGGCTGCCAGATCGCCCAGGGTGTGTTCCCCGGCCCCGAAGTTCAGCAGCACGGTCACCTGCGCTCCGTCCAGGCAACGCCGGAAAGCGAACACTTCCTGCGGGGCGTCCACGCTGGAATAGTCGCCGCCGACCAGGGCCGGGGTGTCGCGGCGCAGGCGGGTCAGCGCCCGGAAGTAGTTCAGGTCGCTGTGTGGATCGGCCTCCTGGGCCTCCACATTCACGCGGTGGGAATCGTCGGCCAGCGGCAACCATGGGCTCACTCCTTCCGCGGTGAAGCCCGCGCCCGGCGTGGCGTCCCACTGCATGGGGGTGCGCTCGGGGTCGCGGCCCTCGGCGGGCACGTCCGGCTGCTGCAGTCCGGCGGGGTCCACCTGCAGGTGCAGCGGGATGTCCACGTTCTGCATGCCGATCTCGTCGCCGTAATACACCGTGGGCGTGCCGCGCAGCGTCAGCAGCAGGGTCTGGGCCACCCGGTACTGCGCGGCCCCCACCCGGGTCTTGAAACGGTGCTGGTCATGGTTGCCCAGCACCCAGTTGGGCCAGCTGCCGTCCGCCCGGCACGCGGCGTCGTAGTGGTCGCCAAAATCGCGCACCAGTCCGGCGTCCCAGCCCTGCAGAATCAGGTGAAAATTGAACGGCAGATGCACCATCGGGTTCTCGGCGGTGCCCGCATAGGGCAACAATTGCGCCACCGGCAGGTAGATCTCGCCCACCATCATGCGGTCGTCGAACTCGTCCAGCACGGCGCGCATCTCGCGGATGTAATCGTGTGTCTCGGGCTGGTCCTGGGTGTAGATGTGGTCCAGTTTGGCCTTTTCCGGGTCGCCGGGTTTCCATTCGGGGCGCACCGGCTCGTCCAGAAAACGCTCGTCCTCGGCGAGCAGCCAGATTACGTCCACCCGGAAGCCGTCCACGCCCCGGCGCATCCAGAAGCGCAGCACGTCGAACATGGCCTCCCGCACCGCGGGATTGCGCCAGTTCAGGTCCGGCTGGCTGGGCAGAAACTGGTGCAGGTAGTACTGGCCGCTGACCGGGTCCAGCGTCCACGCCGGGCCGCCAAAAAACGAGGTCCAGTTGTTGGGCACGCCGCCGTCCGGGGCAGGGTCGCGCCACACGTACCAGTCGCGCTTGGGGCTGTCCTTGCCCTGCAGGGCTTCCTGAAACCACGCGTGGTCGCTGGAGGTGTGGTTGGGCACGTAGTCCAGCATCAGCTTGAGGCCCAGGCGGTGCGCCTCGGCGACCAGGGCGTCAAAGTCGGCCAGCGTGCCGAACAGCGGATCGATGTCGCAGTAGTCGGCCACGTCATAGCCGAAATCACGCATGGGACTGGTAAAGATGGGGGAGAGCCACGCCGCGTCCACCCCCAGCCCGGCGAGGTACGGCAGGCGGCGGGTGATGCCCGGCAGGTCCCCCACCCCGTCCCCGTTGCTGTCCTGAAACGACCGGGGGTAGATCTGATAGATGATTCCGCTCTGCCACCATTTCAGGGGTCCGGCCGTCTGTACCGCTTCGTTCATGACGGGAGGCTAGCAGGAAACATGCCGGAACTGAATCGATTCAGCTCGGCTGTCTAGAGAACCGGGACCGGGATGCAGCTGTCCCGGCGCAGGCCACGAGAAGCGGCGGACCCTGACCTGGTCCGCCGCTTCTCGTGAACGCTGGTCTTACTGTGTGCTGCGGGGGTCAAGGACGTCCCGCAGGCCGTCTCCCAGCAGGTTGAAGCCCAGCACCGTCAGGAAGATGGCGAGGCCGGGGAAGATCATGGTCCACGGGTAGTCCACGTAGTACTGGCGCGAGTCGCTGATCATGGTGCCCCACTCGGGCAGCGGGGGCTGCGCGCCGATGCCCAGGAAGCCCAGTGCGGCGACCTCGATGGTGGCGGTGGCGATGCTCAGCGCGCCCTGCACGATCAGCGGCGAGAGGCTGTTGGGCAGCACGTGCCGGAAGATCATGCGCCCCTGCGAGGCTCCCAGCGCGCCGGCAGCCTGCACGAACTCAAGCTCGCGCACGCTCAGGACCACGCTGCGGGCCAGACGCAGGTACACCGGCACCTGCACCAGCGACACGGCCAGCATGGCGGTCACCAGTTGCGGACTGTTCAGCGCAAACAGCCGGTCCATCGCCGCGATCAGAAACGGCGGACTGTCCACGCTGAAGATGCTGGCAAAGCCGATGGCAAGCAGGATGCTCGGGAAGGCCAGCATCACGTCGCTGAGGTAGCCCAGCACGCTGTCGAGCCAGCCGCCGAAATACCCGGCGAGCACCCCGAGCAGCGAGCCCACCACCAGCGCGAGCACGGTGCTGACCACGCCGACCTTGAGGGAGATGCGGGTGCCGTGCAGCACGCGGGCAAACATGTCGCGGCCCAGGTTGTCGGTGCCGAAGGGCGCGGCCCATAGGTTGAGTTCGCCCGTCACCGGGTCGGTGTAGGTTTCGCGGGCCTCAGGGTTCCACAGCGCCGTGATGCTCGGCGGCTTGAGGTTCAAGCGGTAGTTGCGGTCGGTGGTGGGATCGTAGGGCCGGAGCACCTGCGCGAAGACCGCCAGCAGAACGAAAACCAGAACGATGACCGCGCCGATCTTGCCGGGCGTGCTCTTGCGAAAACGCCGCCAGAAGATGCTGTCCTGCTTGCGGGCGGGCGCGGCAGTGGGAGTGGTGGTGGTCATAGGGCCCTCACTAGTTGTACTGAATCCGGGGGTCGAGGGCCGCGTAGCTCAGGTCGACCAGCAGGTTCACGAGGCTGACCACGAGCGCGGCGAAGATCACGCCGCCCTGAATGATGGGATAGTCACGCTGGCTGATGGCCTCGTAGACCCACGAGCCGATGCCCGGCCACGAGAAGATGGTCTCGGTGAGCACCGCGCCGCCCAGCAGTGCGCCCGCCTGCAGGCCGATGACCGTGACGACCGGCAGCAGCGCATTGCGCAGCGCATGCTTGATGGTCACGGCGTTGGCGGCCAGTCCCTTGGCGCGGGCCGTACGCACGTAGTCCTGGCCCAGCACGTCCAGCAGGCTGCTGCGCGTGATGCGCGAGATGATCGCCAGCGGAATGCTGCCCAGCGCGATGGCGGGCAGGATCAGGTGCCGCAGGGCGTCCCAGAAGGCACCCCAGTTGCCGGTGATGATCGAGTCGAGCAGATAGAAGCCGGTCACGGGCTGCAGGTTGAACTCGTAGCCCAGCCGGGCGCTCGGGGGAAGCCAGCCCAGCTTGACCGCGAAGAAGTACGACAGCAGCAGGCCCAGCCAGAACACCGGCATGCTGACCCCCACCAGACTGATGCCGGTCGCGAGGTTGTCCCAGCCGCTGTTGCGCCGCAGGGCCGCCAGAATGCCGGCGGGCATGCCCACGATCAGGGCGAAGAACAGCGCGGCGATGCTCAGCTCCGCCGTGGCCGGAAAGCGCGCGGCCAGCTCATTGCGAACCGGGATGTTGCTTTTCAGACCGCTGCCCAGGTCGCCCTGCAGCAGCGCGCCGATGTACTTGGGGTACTGCGCTTCAAGCGGATTGGCCGGGTTAAAAAACCACGGCTTGTTCAGGCCCAGCTGCTCGCGCAGGGCCGCCGCCGCTTCCGGGGTGGCCCGCTCGCCCAGCATGGCGACGGCGGGATCGCCGGGAATAGAACGCACAAACACAAACACCACCAGGCTGATGCCCAGCATGACCAGCACGGTCCGCAACAGGCGGCGGATCAGGTAACTGCCCAAAGCAGACCTCCTTGGATTCGCGTCACGCGAAGCCGGAACAAAGAACGAAAAAGGATGGGCCAACCTGCACCGGTCCGGGCAGTTTACCCCCAACACTGTGGCCCTGACTCAGGCAGGGGGGCAGACCCCTATGCGGAAATCTGCCCCCCTGCCCGAACGCGCGTGTGGCCTTACTTCTTGCCGGCGATGCTGATGGTGTTGAAGGACTCGCTGCCCAGCGGGCTGGGGGTCCAGCCCTTGACGTAGGTCTGGGCGGCGGCCAGCGGCTGGCTGTGCACTATCGGCACGCGGTACGCCGCGTCGTAGGTCAGATCGTGGATCTGGCTGTAGACCTTGGCCTTGGCCGCCTGGGTGGTCGCGGCGCGGCCCTGTTCCAGCAGCTTCTGCAACTCGGGCGGGTTCCAGCCGATGTCGCTGCTGCCGTTCTCGCCGTAGTACGCACCGTAGAAGTTGTCCGGGTCGCCGTAGTCGCCGGTCCAGCCGATCATGTACATGTCGAAGCCGGGTTCGGCGTTGCGGTCTTGCAGGTACTTGGCCCAGTCCTCGGTCTTGAGGTTGACCTTGATGCCGATGGCGCTCAGATCGGCGGCCATCGCCTCGGCGATGGGTTTGGGGTTGGGGAAGTACGGACGGCTGACCGGCATGTACCACAGGTCGATCGAGAAGCCGTTGGGGTAGCCGGCCTCGGCGAGCATCTTCTTGGCGGCGGCCGGGTCAAACTTGTAGTCGGCCGGTACCTTGCTGCTGTTCGCCCAGGCCAGCACGGGCGGCACGAAGCTGGCGTTGCTGGTGCCCAGCCCGTTCCAGAACGCATCCACGATGGCCTTCTTGTTGATCGCCATGGAGATGGCCTGACGCACCTTGTCGTTTTTCAGGTACTGGTTTCTGTTGTTCATGCTGACGAAGCCCACGTTGAAGCTGGGACGCTTGATCGCCACCAGATTCTTGTCGGCCTGCACGCTCTTGAGGCTGTCGGGGGTCAGGTCGTTGGCGAAGTCGATGGTACCGGCCTTCAGCTCGTTCAGGCGCTGGGAGGCGTCCTTGATCGAGCGGATGACCAGCTGGTCCACCTTGGGCTTCTCGCCCCAGTACGTCTTGTTGGGGGCCAGGGTCACGCGGTCACCGGTGCGCCAGCTCTGGAAGATGAAGGGGCCCGAGCCGACGGGCTTGCTCGCGGGCGTGCCGTACTTGGCGCCCTCCTTCTTGATGGCGGTCGGGGAGGCGATGCCGAAGTACCCGGCAGCCAGCACGTTGGGCAGCACGCTGCTGGGCTTGTTCAGGTCCACGCGCACGGTAGAGTCGTTGACCTTGACGATGTTCTTGATGACGGCGGTGGGGTCACCCTTGAAGCCGCCGAGCAGGTCGCCGATGATCTCGAAGGTGCGGCCCTGGTCGCGGAAGCCGTAGGGGTGGCTCTTGTCCCACCAGCGGCTGAGGTTGAACACGATGGCGTCGGCGTTGACCGGGGTGCCGTCATGGAACTTCACGCCCGGGCGCAGCTTGAAGGTCCACTGCGTGGCGTTGGCATTGCTGGACCACGAGGTGGCCAGGGCCGGCGCGAGATCGGTGGAGCCGTCCTTGAAGCCGACGAGGGTGTCATAGATCTGGCGCTGGACCAGAATGCTGATGCCGTCGGTGATGTTGCCCGATTCCAGGCTGACGGGTTCACCGTTGCCGCCGAAGACCAGCGTGGCGGCGCTGGCAGCGGGCAGGGTGGCGAGCAGGGCGGTCAGAAGCAGTTTCTTCATGTGAAGCCTCCAGGCCCGGACACGCCTCACCTCCGCGCACGGCGGATACGGGTGAGGAGTCAGGGCGATGAGAAAAGGTAGAACGTGGGCTAAGCGTAGGGTGATGCCGGAGGGGTGTCAAGCTGTCCGGTCACGGTGGACGGCTGGGATCGCGTCCAGGCCACACTATTTCCCATTCCCGATCAGGGTCAGACCGATCAGGGTGGGGTTGGCGTTTTTGCCCTCACTGACCACGGTGACCGACCGGATGACCGCGGCGGGTCTGGGATTGGTCCATTCCAGCACGGGCACAGCCACCGGCAGTCCGTCCGCCGTCTGGCCGGAGAAGCCGGGGGCCGGGATCATGGAAGTGGGCAGCGTATCGGTCCACGCGCGGATGTGCCGGCCGTATTCCAGCGGCTGCACCAGCTTGGTGCCGTCGGCGTATTCGATCTCGTAGCGTCCGATCACCTCACGGGCCAGGGCCGAGGGCCAGCCGGTGGTGTGCAAAAAGGCGAGGGCGTCGGCCTTGCGCCCGATTTCCAGGGTGACCTGTGTGGGCAGGTCGCTGACAGCCCCCCGCGCTCCCTTGAGCATCACTGCGCCGGAGATGTCGAACTTATATGCCCCGATCTGCTGAAGTCCGGTCTTTAGATTGCGCAGGTCAATGTCCGGGCCCTTGAGAATCCAGCCGGTTTCATCGTTGTCGGTCAGGCTGCGCGTTACGTGTGGTCTCAGGTTCACGGCCGCGCCGGTCGCCGCGCGGTATGCCACGGGCGCGTACAGGTCGCGGTAGCGTGCCTCGGCGTTCGTCACGGGCGGCGCGTCCGGGTTCCAGAACGCGCCCGCTGCCCTCACATAGGCCACGCCTTGCTGCGCCTGCCCGTCCCAGATGCTGGGGTTGCCGAAATACCCGGTCCAGCGCGTCTGGATCATGCCCAGGGCGCCTGCTTTCTGTGCCGCCTGCGCCAGTCCCTCGGCATTGCCTGCCTCATCCCACGACGCGCCCAGCACCGGGAAGCCCAGGCCGGCAATCTGCTGCAGCGCCGGATAACCGCTGCCGGGGGCATAGTTCCAGTACGCCACCTGAAGGTCTTTGGGCAACCGGGCGGACAGACTGCCGATCACCGAATCCGAGAAAGCCGAGTCGTGCCAGATCATGGTGTTCACGCCCAGCGCCTTCAGGGCGTCGTGAATCCTCACCGTGTCGTTCAGGAACAGCTGCTCAAAACCCGCTGCCCGGCCGTTTTCCCGTGCTGGAAAGCGGTCGCGGTTGCGCACCTCATCGTGCCCGATGTGGACGGTCTTTGGCCGAAAGACCTCTACCGCCTCTTTCAGGATGGGCAAGACCACGCGGCTGTAGGTGGCCGGATTCAGGGTGTCGTAGGCGTACGGGTTCTGGGATTCGGGGTCTTGGTACAGGTCCTTGTTGGCCCCGCCGTAGAACATCCACTGCACATGCCCCAGCGTCTCGATCAGCGGAATGACCTCCAGTCCGTGCGTGCGTGCGAGATCGGCCACGCGCCGGGCCTCGGCCTTGCTCGCGCCGCCGGGGTGAGCGAAGCCTCCGGCGCGGGCCGCGTCCCACTGCACGTAATTGCTCATGACCAGAACGGCGTTGTACTTCAGGGCCGCGAGCATGGGAACCAGCGCGTCGTTGACCCCCTTGCTGTACTGGTCAAGGTAAATCATGGCGACGCGCTGCTTCAGGGCGGGAGAGTCGCTGATCCGGGCAAAACGCAGCCCCGCCGGTGTCAGCAGTTGCCGCAGCGTCTGTGCGCCCTCGTAGGCACCCCGCGCGTCCGCGCCCACGATGTACGCGCCGCCCGCGTCTATCCACAACGCGTAGCCCTCGGCTGCGGCGGTGTCCAGGCCCGCCGCCTTCGCCTTGGCGGCCAGGGCCGGGTCCGCCCGGGTCCCGATCACGATGGCCGGGCCGCTGCTTGTGGCTTCCGGCAGATTCGCCCCCAGCCGCGATTTCCATTCCTCACGCAGGTCGCGGGCGGCCCAGCCGAGTTCGGGGGCGCTTCCCACCGTGCGCAGGCCCAGCCCGGTCAGGGGCAGCGTGCCGGCAGGGAACTCCGCCCGCTTGGGCTGCGGCACCAGCTGGGTGGCCGGCGTCTGGGCACGGGCGTCGGGGATGGGGGTAATTTGCAGAGGAGTGGCGTGGGCCGCGGGAAGCCCCAGAAACAGGGTGGCGCTCAGTGTGAGCAGGGTTCGGGTCATGGCGTCCCTCCTTGGGTCGGTTCATGGAGAAGCGGGCGGGGGGCGCTCCACTCTGCCCGTTTCAGAGAAAGCGGGAGCGTCCGGGCTTGCCCCGAACACCCCCGCCCTCGGCACAGCCTCAGAGGCTCGCGTTCCAGGCCTTCACGATGTCGTCCAGCGCAGCCTTGACGGTCTTCTGTCCGGCCATGGCGCTCTCGATGTTGTCCTTGAAGACCTTGTTCAGCTTGCTCGCGTCCGGATAGACCAGCGTGAGGTCCTTGGCCTTTTTCAGCTCGGTGCTCGCGACCAGTTTGCCCTGATCGATGGCCGAGGAACCGCCCTGTTTGAAGAATTTGTCGGTGCTGGCCTTGACCGTGCTGGGGAAGGTCGTCTTGGTGACCTTGCTGAACTGCAACTGATTGACGTCGTTGGTCAGGAATAGCGCCAGCTTCTGCGCCAGCGCCCGGTCCTTGACGCCCTTGGGCACCGTAAAGCCCATCAGGCCGGTGTGAATGACGTTCCCGGCGAGGTTGATGGGATACGGCGCGACCTTGGTCACGTCGTAGATGGCCTTGTTGTCGTTCGCCACGCGCAGGATGAACTGCGGCCCGGTGATCAGCATGCCCAGCTTACCCGAGGAATACAGCTCGGTGGCGGCGGTGTATCCGCGGCGCATGGTGTCCTCGGGAATGTAGCCCTTCTTGTACAGGTCCACGTACTCCTGCACCAGCCGGATGTGTTCGGGGCTGTTGAACACGGCCTTGCTGCCGGTCTTGTCCAGCACGGGCAGGCCGGCTTCCTGAAACAGGTACAGCATGTTGATGCCACCGATATTGGGCATGAAGCCGTACATGCCGGTCTTGTCCTTGATGGTCTTGGCGGCGGCGATCAGGGTCTGGATGGTGCGCGGCGGATTGTTGGGGTCCAGGCCCGCTTTCTTGAAGATCTCGGTGTTGTAGGCCACGACCTTGGGTGCCCAGTACCACGGCACGCCCATCACCTTGCCGTCGAAGGTGAAGGTGGACAGCGGGGAGGCAAAATACAGTTTTCGGTCTGCCTCGTTCAGTTCCAGGGGTTCCAGCGCGCCCTGCTGCACCAGCTTCACGGCCATGTCCGAGGACAGGTTCACGGCGGCGGGCGGCCGGCCCGAGGCGACCGCGGCGAGCAGCTTCTGTTCCATCGCGTTGCTGGGCACATCCACCCATTTCAGGTCCACGTTCGGGTTTTCCTTCTCGAACTGGGCGACCAGCCGGTTCATCTCGTCGTTGAACAGCGGCGCGAGGCTGATGGTCCAGAATTCCAGCTGGGTTTTCTGGGCCCCGGCCAGCCCGCCCAGCGAGGTGGCGATCAGAGCGGCGCTCAGGGTCAGGCGGGCGGCAAGCGGTTTGTGCATGAGACTCCTTGGACGGTACAGGGCAAAGGTGCAGTGATATGGACAGGGTGCAGTGATATGGACAGGGTGCGGTGAATGGGGGGGGAGAAAAAGCTCCGCAGGTGCAAATTGAGGATGTGCCGAGAATGTAGCGTGAGGCGGCTTCCATTGCCTGAGAATTTGCCCGGCGTCCTCATGTGCCGCGCCCCCGGCTTGCCCCACTCTGGGGGGCGCGCGCTACGCTGGCCCACGTGACTTCCCCCCTTCTGCCCGGCGCGCTCGTCATGGTGGACATTCCCGGTCCGACCCTGGATCCGGAGACCGCCGCACACCTGAAGAAATACGGCGTGCGCAGCGTGTGTCTGTTCGGTAAGAACGTGCAGTCGCCCGGGCAACTGCGGGCGCTGTGTGCCGATCTGCGCGGGGTGCTGGGAGAGGACGCCCTGATCGCCCTGGATCATGAGGGCGGCGCGATCCTGCGCCCCGAGTTCTGGCCGTTTGCTCCCAGCGCCATGGGCCTGGGGGCGGCGGACGACGTGGCCCTCACCGAGGAGGTCTCTGCCGCGCTGGCCCGGCAGCTGCGCAGCGTGGGTATCAACTGGAATTTTGCGCCCGTGCTGGACGTGAACGTGAATCCGGCCAATCCGGTGATCGGGGAACGGGCCTACGGCGGGGACGTGGAGCGGGTGACCCGGCATGGCCGGGCCGCGCTGGCCGGACACGCCGCCGAGCGCGTTGCCGCCTGCGTCAAGCACTTTCCGGGTCACGGAGACACCACGCAGGACAGCCATCTGGCCTTGCCCCGGGTGGACAAGTCACGCGCCGAACTGGAACAGACCGAATTCGCCCCCTTCCGCACCCTGCTGTCCGTCACGCCCGCCGTCATGACCGCCCACATCGTCTACAGCGCGCTCGACGACGTGCATCCGGCCACCCTCTCGCGCCGGATCCTGACCGGCCTGCTGCGCCAGGAGTGGGGCTACGGCGGCGTGATTGTTACCGACAGCATGGGGATGCAGGCCATTGACGGCCATTACGGGCGCGGGGAGGCCGCCGTACTGGCATTGGAGGCCGGGGCCGATCTTGTGATGGCGCTGGGGCGCCGCGAGGCCCAGGGAGCGACCCTGGAAGCCGTCCAGACAGCGCTGTCTGGCCGCCTGAATGCCGGAGCGGTGCAGGCCAGCCTGGACCGCCTGCACGCTCTGGCCCACGCGTACCCCGCCGCGGCCGACGCTTCTCTCGAGCCGCAGCAGGACGCTGCCGTGTTCCGCCGCGCCTGGGCACGCGGCCTGAGCGCCTACCGCAATCCGGTGGCCCCGCCCCCCGATTCGCGGGTGGTGCTGGTGGCCCATCGCCAGCCCCTGCGCGAGACCGTCAGCGAGGCCGCGGCGGACGCCGAGACGCTGGCCCGCGAACTTGCTCAGGTGTACGAGGTTTCGCTGCATGCCTTCGACACGCCCGACCAGATTGACTGGGAAGCGGCGCGGGCCTCCGGCGCCCCCGTGATTCTGGCGACGACGGCCCGCCACCGCCACCCTGCGCTGATCGGTGCGCGCCCCGACCTCCACCTGGCGCTGTATAACCCCTACGCCGTGCTGGACGTGGACGCCCCGGCGTTGCTCGCCTACGGGTTTCGTCCGGAAGCCCGCGCCGCCGTGCTGGACTGGCTGCGCGGCGCGGGCGTGGCAACGGGAAGCCTGCCGTTTGGACAGGAGTAGGCTGCCGCTTCTCCTGAACTGCAGGGCGGTTTACCGCTCCCAGGGCCACGGGCCGGGCGCTGCCGCCACACCCAGCGCACGCGGCCCGGTGTGGACATTCAGCACCGGGTTGACGCCTGCCGCGCCCGACCACACGATGGGATGCCGCTGCCGGAGCTGTTCGAGCAGGACGTCGGCGTCCTCGCGCACACTGCCATACAGCAGGCCCACCCGCAGCGGGGTGCCCTCTCCGTGCTGGCGGGTGACCTGCTGACCCACGGCCTCGATGGCCCCCTTGTAGCTGCGGGCGCGGCCCACGTTGGTATAGGTTCCGGTAGCGCGGTCCACGGTGATGACGGGCTTGAGGTTGAGCAGCCCGCCCAGCGTGGCCTGCACCCGCCCGATGCGTCCGCCGCGGCGCAGGTACTCCAGCGTCTCGATGGTGAAGTACAGCTCGGTTTCCTGCTGCACGGCGCGCACCCACTTCAGCGCGGTTTCCAGCGTGTCGCCGCGCAGCGCCGCCGTCTGGGCCGCGTGGACCTGGAAGGCCTGCGCCGCGCTCAGGGTGCCCGAGTCATGAATCTGCAGCTGCACGTCCTTGAGGACCCCGCGGGCCTGCTCGGCGGCGTTGCGGCTGCCGCTCAGGCCCGCGCTGATGGTTATGGCGAGCACCTGCGAGAGCTGGCCGGAGCGGAAACGGGCGTCACGCACGGCCTCAGCCCATTCCTGCGGCGTGGGCTGGCTGCTCGTGGGGTGCTGCGGGTTGGTCTGCAATTCCCGGAACAGGTCGGCGCGCGAGATCTCGTTGGTGCGGTAGCTCGTGTTGCCGAAATTGACCGAGAACGGTGCGACGGCCACGTCGTTGTTGAGGGTCTCGAAGGCGTCCAGGCCGCCATCGGTGACGACGGCGAAACGGGGTTGGGGGTCAGTCTGTGTCATCGAAGTTCCTTTCCGTTCATCTGTTCCACCAGTTTCAGCATAGCGGTGTGGTCCTCGGCCGGGCCGACCATCTGTGCGGCGGCGCGGCACAGTGCGCCGACCTGGGCAAGGACAGGCGTGCTGCTCTTGTTGGCCGATGCCACGTCCAGCGCGATACCGATGTCTTTTGCCAGCAGTCCCAGGCCAAAAGTCGGCGGAAATTCGCGGGTCAGCACGCGGGCGGGAATCAGGTTCTCGCTGGCATTGCTGCGTCCACTGCTCGCGTTGATGACCGTCAGCGCCGCGCCCAGATCCACGCCGCTGCCCGCCAGCGCGGCGAGCCCCTCGCCCGCAGCCCACAGGTTCACGGCCAGCAGGGCATTGTTGATGGCCTTGACCGTGAAGCCCGCGCCGGTGTTGCCCACATGCACAATTTTGTCTGCAAACGCGAGGTGGGGGCGCACGGCCTGCACCTCGTCCGCCGGGCCGCCCAGCATCACCGTCAGGGTGCCCGCCTGCGCTCCGGTCACGCCGCCGCTGACCGGGGCGTCCAGGAACTTCACACCGCACGCGAGCAGCCGGCCCCGCTGGGCGTGCGCCGCGTCCGGATGGCCGCTGGTGCAGTCCACCCAGACGGTGCCTTCCTTCAGGTACTCCTCGATCTGTCCGATCACCTCGTCCACATCGGCGCTGGTGGGCAGGCAGGTAAAGATCACCCCGGCCCCGGCGACCTCCTGCAGGGTAGCGGCGTGGGTGCCGTACTCGGCGGCGTGCGCCTGCGCCCGGTCAAAGTGGCGGTTCCAGACCAGGGTCGGCCCGTCTGCGGGGGTGCGGCGGGCCAGCGCGGCGGCCATGGGAACACCCATGGCGCCCAGGCCCAGAAAGGCGACTCTTGTCATGTGCCCAGGCTAGGGGCCGGGACCCGGACCGGCGGCAACTGTGGACCGGGTCCAAAGTTTTGGCGGGTGGGAACGGGGCCGGCAGGCCGGAAGCCTTACTTCCTGAGCCGGCCCTTGCTGGTCTGGTCCGCAGGGGTCTGGCCCAGCGTCAATTCGGAGTCTGCCGCACCGAAGCGTTCACGCAGAAAGCGGCCCTGGCTGAGCAGGCGGTCGGCCGTGGCATGGTCGTGGCGCAGCGCCTCGCGCACGCCGTCTTCCAGCAGGCCCAGTTGCTCGCTCAGGAGGATCTCGGGCGGCTGGCCCTGACCCTGCAGGGTGCGGCGCGCACCGTCGGTCAGGTTCAGGTAGGCGCGCAGGGTGTCGGGCAGGTAGGCCTCGCGGGTCTGGGCCAGCAGATAGGCGGTCCGGGGGTCGCTGTTCACTCCTTCCAGGCGGGCGTCGGTGACCAGACACAGCAGCCCCCAGGCCTGGGTGCGTGCCGGTTCGGGCAGGCGCAGCGCCAGGGACTCGGGAAGCCCGGACGGTACATGCGAGGGGGCGGCCGTGAGGGAAGCCGACAGGGACGCTGCCGGTTCCCCGGGCGGTGGTTCCAGGGAGCGGCGGGCCGCCTTGCCCATGTTGTCCACGTAGACAATCGCCGTAACGCCGCCGAAGATCACCAGCAGGATCAGAACCGCCATCATGGCCGGTCCCTCCCGCGCCGGACGTTCGCCTCGTTCATCCCGAGCAGTGTAGTGCCCACGTCGGTGCTCAGTTGCCGCTCTGCGCCGGGGTCTGCTCCACCTTCGGCAGCGTCTGGGTGCCAAACGACTTCAGGTCCAGCAGAAAGTTGCTGTCGCTGGGCAGCATCACGGTCTGGATGCCGGGGGCGAGGCGCTCGGCCACCGTGAGCTGGATCAGCTGCGGATTCTCCTTGAGGGCGCGGCCCCGCAGAGACAGGGCCTCGGCCTCGCCCTTGGCCGTCTCGATGGCGGCCTTGGCCTTGCCCTCGGCCTGAACCACGTCGCGCTGGGCGCTGATCTCGGCCTGTTGCAGCCGGTTCCTCTCGACGGCGACCTGCTGCTCGGCCGTCTGCTTTTGCTCGATGGCCTTGGCCACACTTTCTGGAATCTTCAGTTCGCGCAGCAGGATGGCGTCCAGAATCAGGTTGTTGCGCGAGAAGGCCTTTTCCAGCTCGGTGGTGATGCTGGCCTCCAGCTGGGTACGCTGGTTGCTGATCAGGTCGGCGGCCCCGAACTGCCCGATGGAGTCGCGCACCTTGCTGCGCAGTTGCGGGCGCAGAACGGTGTTGAGGTAATTGCGCCCCAGTTCCTTGTGCAAGATGGCCGCCTTGCTGCGGTCAATACGAAACTGCACGGTCACGTCCGCCGTGATGTCCAGCCCCTCCTTGCTGCGGGCGCGGATGGATCCCTCGTCCTGCTTGTTGGTGTCATGGGCGAGCGTGACTTCCTGCAGCCGGGCGTCATAGAGCGTGACCTTATCCACAAAGGGAACCACGAAGTGCAGGCCCTCCTGAAGAGGATCGGGCTTGACGCCACTCAGGGCGCTGAACACCACCCCGACGAAGCCCGCCGGGACCACCGTGATGCTCTGGGCCACGATCAGGCCGGCGACCACCACACCGCCGACGATCCAGCCCAGGCGCGAGGAGAAACGGGGGGCCGGGCGGCCCGGGGGACCGCTGGGATTGTTGACCGGATCGGGCCGCTGAGGAGAGAAGCCGCGCCCGTTGCCACTGTTGGGGTCTGTCATGCTTCCAGTACGCGCCCGGGCAGTGCCGGGTTGCACGATGGCACAGGGCTGGAGCCACCGCCTGCTCTCAGGCGCCCGGGGTCAGGCGTCCAGCGTCGGGGGCGTCACGTCGTTTACATAGACCCACTGACCGTCCAGCTGCGCAAAGACGCTGCGTTCGCGCAGCACGTATTTCTCGCCGCCCGCCACCTTCAGGGTCGCGCTGAATTCCACCTCGTCGCCGCTCGCCTCATGGACCTTGAGGCACAGGTAGCGCGTGTGGTCATTCAGGTGCAGCGTTGTCGGGCGGTGGTCGGGGTGCCAGGTCTTCAGCACGAAAGCGGCGTTGCCCAGGGCATAGGCCGCGTAGCGCGCGCGCATCAGCGCCTCGGGCGTGGCGGGCGGGCACGTCCCGTCGTGTGCCGGTCCACAGCAGTGGGCATAGCTGTGTCCCGAACCGCAGGGGCAGGACTTGAACGGCGGATATGCCAGGGGCATGGCGTCAAGCTAGCTCACAGCCCGCCTCCGTGTGGCCGACTCTGCACCCGGTTCAGCGCTCCCGACCGGGACGGGGCCCATAATCGGGGGTCATGACCCGCGCTCCCATCATCACCTCGCTGCAAAATCCCCAGATCAAACGGCTGGTCCGCCTCAAGACCCGCCGCGCCCGCGACGAGGAGGGGGTGATCCTGATCGAGGGGGCGCGTGAACTGTTCCGGGCGATCGGCGGTGGACTCGTGCCGGCCGAGGTGTACCACTGCCCGGAGCTGTACAGTCCCGAGGCCCATGAGGTCGCCGACACACTGAGCGCCCCGCTGACCGAACTGTCGCGCCCGGCCTTCGAGAAGGTCAGCGGCCGCGAGAACCCCGACGGTCTGCTGGCGGTGGTCTCCGCCCCACGGGTCAGGCTGCCCGAACCCGGGCCGGAAGCGGTGGTGGTCGTGCTGCACGGACTGGAAAAACCCGGCAACGTGGGCGCAATTCTGAGGACGGCGGACGCTTCGGGTGCGGCGGGCGTTCTCGTGCTGGGGCGGGGGGCAGACCCCTACGGCCCCAACGTGATCCGGGCCAGCCAGGGCAGCGTGTTTGCCTTGCCCGTGGCCGTGATGACCGAGGAGGAGGCGCAGACCTGGCTCTCGGCACACGGCTTCACCACCGTGGCGTGTACGCCGGACGCGCCGCGCGTGTACTGGGACGCGCCGCTGCGTGGGCGGGTGGCCCTGTTGCTCGGCACCGAACACGAGGGACTGCCGGCCGCGTGGCGGCAGAGCGACCACAGCGTACGAATCCCCATGCATGCGGGCGGAGCCGACAGCCTGAACGTGGCCACCGCCGCCGCCCTGATGCTGTACGAGTGCCAGCGCCAGCGCCGCTCCAGCGCTTCTTAGGGCGGGGAAGAAGGCGCGGGCGCGGGCTCTATTCCAGCAGTTCGGAGGCCTGGGGCCGCGCCGGAGGGGGTACCCGCACGATGGTCAGCATGTAGCGGCCCAGCGCTTGGATGGCATGGTAAAAGTGCTCGAACTCGATGGGCTTGACCACATAGCTCGCCGCGAACGCCTGATACGAATGCAGGATGTCCTCGTCGGCCTGGCTGGTGGTGAGCATGATCACGGGAATGGTCATCAGCTGGGGGTCGCGCTTGATCTCGCGCAGCAGTTCCATGCCGTTCATGCGCGGCATGTTGATGTCCAGCAAGATCACGTCGGGCCGCGGAAGCGTGCCCTCCCGGGCGCGCAGGAAGGCCAGCGCCTCCACGCCGTCACGGACCACATGCAGCCGGTTGAGCATGCCCGCTTCCTCAAAGGCCTCACGGGTCAGCAGAATGTCGGGCTCGCTGTCCTCAACGAGCAGAATCTCGATGGGGGTGGCTTGGGCATTGTGGAGGGGGAGCTGTGGACTGGTCATGGGGAAACCTTTGAAGGGAGGGTGGAAGACCGCTCGGGAAGGGAGTAAGGGTCGGGGCAACGGTCCGGAGGCCTCACGCCGGCACTTCGGAACATTCCTTCCAGTGTGGGCTCCCAGAATGGGCGCAACCCACCGGTACGCTTTAAGGTCTCTGCAGAGGGCCTTATGAGACCCTTGACGTGGCCCCGCCCGCGGAGCGGCCCGCCGCGCCCCTGCCGTACCATCGGGCATGACCAGCGACGGCGGGGAGATCACCGTGAGGGACAACGAGGACGCGCAGCGCTACGAGATCCGGGTGGGTGCCGAGATGGCCGGCTACGCGGAATACCGGCCTCTTTCCGGGGCCCGGATGCTGCCGCACACCCAGATCGAGGAGCAGTATGAGGGCCAGGGACTGGGCTCGCGGCTGATCCGGTACGCGCTGGACGACCTGCGCTCGCGCGGGCTGAACGCCGTGCCCACCTGTCCCTTCGTGGCCGCCTACATCCGCGAGCACCCCAGGTACCTGGACCTGGTCCCGCCGGGTCAGCGCGCGGCGCTCGGGCTGTAGGCGCCGGGACACCGCGCGCGCTGCGTTAAGCTGACCGCATGGCCTGGACGCATCACAGACGCATCGGAAACATTGAGGTCATCAGCCTCACAGACGGTCGGTTTCGCCTGGACGGCGGGGCGATGTTCGGCAGCGTGCCCAAGACGCTGTGGGAGCGGGTGGCCCCGGCAGATGAGCTGAACCGCATCCGCCTGCGCATCAACCCGCTGCTGATCCGGCTGGGGGGCGAGAACATCCTGATCGAGACCGGCTTTTGGGACCGGGGCGGCGAGAAGTTCGAGGCGATCTACGGACTGGACCGCGACGAAACGGTGTTCCGGGGGCTGGAGGGCGTGGGACTGACGCCGGATGACATTCATCTGGTCATCAACACCCACCTGCATTTTGACCACGCCGGGCGCAACACCACGGCGCTGAACACCCCGGCCTTTCCCAACGCCCGCTACGTTGTTCAGCGCCGTGAGCTGGAGGACGCCCGGAACACCCATGAGCGCAGCCGTGCGAGCTACGTGCCCGACACCTTCGAGCCGATTGCCGACGCCGGCCTGTTCGACGTGATTGACGGCGAGCATGAACTCAGGCCCGGCCTGAGCGTGCTGCCGTTGCCGGGCCACAACCTGGGCCAGCAGGGCGTGGTCCTGAGAAGTGCCGGGCAGACCCTGGTGTACGCTGCCGATCTGATTCCTATGCTGGCGCATGCGCCCACGCCGTACATCATGGGATACGACCTGTATCCGGTCACGACGCTGGAAATGCGTAAAAAGTACCTGCCGCAGTGGTTTGAGGAAGGGGTGGTTCTGTGCACGCCACATGATCCCGAGACTCCGTTTGCCCGCCTGCAGGCCAATCCGAAAGGCGGCTTCGTGGCGGTGCCGGAGGTGGGCGAAGCGGCCACCGCCTGAGCCCGGGGCTTTCACCGGGCCTTTCAATGGGCCATCTGACTGATTCGGCCGTGACCTGCGCGGTGTAAGGTGGCGCGGTATGTCTGCCGTGCCCAGTCTTGTTCCCTCCACTGAAACGATCAAGTCACCCATGCGTGAGATCGCCTCCATCGCCGTTCCGGTCAGCCTGGAGATGGTGATTCAGCTGCTGCTGACCTTCATCAACCAGATCATCGTGGGCACGCTGGGGGCGGTGGCGGTGGCCGCCGTGGGCCTGAGCGGCAGCCTGAGCTTTCTGTTCTTCATCACCCTGGGCGCGCTGGGTTCGGGCACCAGCATCCTGATCGCGCGGCGCGCCGGGGCCAATGACCAGACGGGTGTGAACCATACCCTCAGCGTGACGCTGGTGCTCAGCACGGTGCTGGGGGCCGCGCTGACACTGCCCATCATCTTGGGGGCCGAACGGTTGCTGGGGCTGGCGGGCGGCGCGCCGGAAGTGACGCGCACGGCGACTCCGTACATGCAGGTGGCCATGCTCGCCCTGCTTCCCGGCATGCTGGGCTGGATCTTCAGCGGGGCGCTGCGCTCGCTGGGGCACGCCCGCACGCCGCTGGTCATCACCAGCATGACCGTGGTGGTGGAGAGTCTGGTGGCCTACGGTCTGGTTTTCGGGGTCGGGCCGTTGCCGCAGCTGGGGGTGGTGGGCGCAGCGTGGGCGCTGGTCATTGCCAACGTGCTCAAGGCCGGGCTGCTCGCGTATCAGGTCTTTGGACCCCGCCGTCTGGCCGCGCTGCGTTTTCCGGCCCGCACCGCCCTGCGCTCCATCGCCGCGCCGCTGCTCGCCCTCAGCGCGCCGCTGGCCTTCACCGAGTTCGCGTGGAGCCTGGGCAACTTCCTGTACGCTGCCGTCTACGCCCGTGTGGGCACGGTGGCGCTGGCGGCCAGCCAGATCGTGGGTACGCTGGAGGGCATTTTCATTGTGGGATCGTTTGGCCTGATGAGCGCGGCCACCGTGTTCATCGGGCGGGCGCTGGGTGCCGGCGACGCTGCCGGAGCGCAGCTGTGGCTGGCCCGCATCACCCGCGCGGGGCTGATCACAGGTCTGGGCTTCGGTGCCCTGTTTGCCCTGAGCGCCCTGATTGTGCCCGGCCTGTTTCCCAAAGTCGGGGCGGATGTGCATCACATCGCGCTGTTCGGCATTCTGATCAACGCGAGTACCCAGGTTTTCAAAGTCCGCAACATGATCGTGGGGGGCGGCGTGCTGCCCAGCGCGGGCGACGGCCGGGGCATCATCATCGGGGACGTGGTGGGCGCGTTTGTGGTGGGGCTGCCGCTGGCGATCACGCTCGGGCTGTACACCCCGCTGGGTATATGGGGCGTTTTTGTGGCCCGCGGCCTGGAGGAAATCGTGAAGGTCGGCATCTTCGAGTGGCGGCGCCGGCGCGTGAACTGGGAGCGGCTGGCCGAGCAGCAGCGGGGACAAGAAGTGGTGGCTGCGCACTGAGAATCAGCACTCCTGTCACACAGGCCCGCCTCTTTCCCTCGTCTGTGGGATGGAGGCGGGCCTGCGTGGTGGTGCGGGCGCATTTGTGTTTCTGGGCGGTGACCCGGGTGCTACTCCAGCACCTCGCGCAGCCGCGGCACGCTGAGTGTCTTTGCCGGCGCGTCCAGCGCGACCTCGCCGTTCTTGAGGGCCAGGATCCGTCCGCCCAGATGCAGCGCCTCGTCCAGCTGGTGGGTCACGAAAACCACCGTCAGCTTGTGCTGCCACCACAGTCCCAGCAGTTCGTCGGCCAGGGCGGTGCGGGTGGCGTGATCCAGGGCACTGAAGGGTTCGTCGAGCAGCAGCACGCCCGGTTGCACTGCCAGGGCGCGGGCCAGGGCCACGCGTTGGCGCTGGCCGCCGCTGAGTTCGTGAACACGCCGCGGGCCGTATCCGGCCAGCCCGACCTGTCGCAGGGCGTCGGACACGCGGGCCGCGCGCTCGGAGCGCTTCAGGCCGCGCAGCCCGAAGGCCACGTTGCCGGTCACGGTGAGCCACGGAAACAGCGCCGCTTCCTGCTGCACCAGCGTCAGGCCCGGATGTGGCCCGCGCACAGCCTCGCCGCCCAGCTGGATCTGCCCACTTTGCGGGGCAAGAAAGCCGGCGAGCAGCGACAGCAGCGTGCTCTTGCCGCCGCCACTGGGACCGACGACGCACACGAACTCGCCCGGTGCGATGTGCAGGTTCAGCGGCCCCACGCCCGCGCCGGACTGTCCCCGCCCGCCGTAGCGGTAGCCCACGCCCGTCAGCGACAGGCTGCGGCCCAGGCCGTCGGACGTCCGGGCGGCCAGGGGGGATGGGGGAGCGGTCTGGTGATCGGGTCTGTCCTGCACGGTGGTCATGGGTGGACCTCCAGACCGTAATCGCGCCGCACGCGGCCTTCCAAGGCGCGCAGGGCGGCGTCGAACAGGCCGCCGATCACGCCGATGATCAGGATGGTGGCGAGCACCAGGCCGACGTTGGCGGTGTTGCGGCCTACCTCCAGTTGCTCGCCCAGGCTCCTGGCCCCCGCGATCAGCAGCTCGCCGCCGACCAGGGCGCGCCACGCGAAGCTCCAGGCCGTCCGCAGGCCGGTCAGGACGTTGGGCAGCGCGGCGGGCAGCAGCACCCGCAGCGTCAGACCCATGCCCCGCGCTCCCAGCGTGCGCCCCGCAACGCGCAGGGTGGGCGGCACATTCAGCAGGGCGCCCGACACCGCCAGGGCCACCGGGATAAAGCCTTCCAGGATCACCACGAACAGCACCGCCCGCTCGTTCAGGCCGAAAAACAGGATCGCGAACGGCACGAAGGCGATGCTGGGCACGCTCTGCAGGCCGGTCAGGTACGCGCCCAGGGTGGCCCGCAGCGGCAGCCACGCTCCCATCAGCAGTCCGGCGACACCTCCCAGCAGCACGGCGGCGGCGTAGCCGGTAAGGACCCGGCGCAGGCTGCCGCCGATGGCCGAGAGCAGTTTGCCGTCCTGTGGCCCACTGCCCCACAGGCCGTAACTGATCTCGGTCCATACCGAGCGGGGACCGGGGAACACGTAGGCCGGATACAGCTTGAGCACGTCGGTGACCAGCCACCACGCGCCCAGGATCAGGGCCAGCCCGAGAACCTGCCATGACAGCACCCTCCAGCGGGAGGGCGGTCGGCGGGCCGGCTGGGAAAGGTCGGTCTTGTGGGGCAGGGTGGTCATCTGGCTCCTTTGGAGTGAAATGGGCCGGGTGCGGGCCGCGTCACTTGACCACCAGCAGCTTCAGCTCCGGCACGCTGCGGGCATAGCCGGCTTCCACGTTGAGCGCCGCGTACTCCCGGAGGGCTTCCAGGTCGAGTGAGGCCGTGAAGTGGGTGCGGGCGAAGGCCCGTTGCAGCACGCGCAGATCGAGCTTCTGGCCGGTGAGTTTCTGCAGCTGTGCATTGACCGCGTTCCGGGCCGCGACCGGTGAGCGGTTCAGGAAGGCCACGGCCTCGGTGTGGGCCTTGAGAAAGGCGGTAACCAGCGCCGGATTGGCCTGGGCGAAGCGGGTGTTCACGATCACCACGGCGGTGGGGTAATTGCCGCCCCGCCACACCGTCTTTTCCGAACCGATCACCCGGTGGCCCTGCGCCTCGAGCGCCGCGCCCCACGGTTCCGGTACCAGCGCGGCGTCCACCCGCCGCCCCGCGAAGGCGGCCACCACGTCGGCGGGGGGAAGTGGGGAGACCGTGACCGTGCCCCCGTCGCTGCGGATCTGCAGGCCGTTTTCCCTGAGCAGGTGACGCAGGCTGATGTCCTGGGTGTTGCCCAGGCTGGGCACCGCCACATTTTTGCCCCCCAGATCCCGGTAGGACCGGATGGCGCTGTCCTGCCGGGCGACCAGCACCGCTCCGGCCTCGGCGGCGCCCGAAAGCAGCCCCACCGGCATCCCCCGGCCCAACGCGCTGATGGCCGGTCCCGGACCGATGTACGCGAGGTCGATCTGCCCCGCCGCAAACGCCTCGGTCAGGGTGGTGCCGGAGACGAAGGAGCGGGCATCAAGCCTGACGGTTCCCAGGGCCTTCTGGAAGGTGCCGCGTTCCAGACCCACCAGTGCGGGGGCGTGGGTCAGGTTGGGAAAGTAGCCCAGCCGAACGGTGGTGACGGTCTGGGCGTGGGTGGTAGGCAGCAGCGCCGCAAGGACTGCCAGTGCGGCGCGGGTCCGGAAACGTCGCTTCAAACGGGTGCGGTCGTCTGGGGTCATGGGTTTGCTCCGGAATGAAGGATGAAGTCTGTTTCTTTGTGTTGTCGGGCCCGGACTCTGGCCGGTGGGATGGAGTCGGTTCCGGGCCCTGCGTCCGTTCAGGGCAGACCGGAGGACCGCAGGCGTCTCAGACCGGGGCCACTTTGCCGGGTGCGAGGGCCGGCGCGGTATAGGCCGCCCGCAGCACCTCGGCCACTTCCGGACGGGTGAACTCGGCGGGCAGCGGCTCACCGCCGCGCAACTTCTCGCGGACCCGCGTGCCGCTCAGGACCAGGTGGTGCGAGGCGTCGTGCGGGCAGGTGCGTGGACTGACCAGTTGCCCGCACGACTGGCAGTAGAAGGTGTGCTCGAACTTCAGGATGCGGATGCCAAGTTCCTCGGCCGAGTAGGCGCTGAAGATCTCCTGCGCGTCGTAGGTGCCGTAGTAGCTGCCCACGCCCGCGTGGTCGCGGCCCACGATGAAGTGGGTGGCTCCGTAGTTGCGCCGTGAGAGTGCGTGAATGATCGCCTCGCGCGGCCCGGCGTAACGCATCGCCGCCGGATATACGCTGAGCAGCGTGCGCGGGGCCGGGTAGTAGTGGTCGAGCAGCACCTCGTAGGCCTTGACGCGCACCTCGGCCGGCACGTCGTCGCCCTTGGTGGTGCCCACCAGCGGGTGCAGCAGCAGGCCGTCTACCAGCTCCAGGGCCACCTTGTGCAGGTACTCGTGTGCCCGGTGAACCGGATTGCGGGTCTGGAAGGCGACAGTGGTGCGCCAGCCCCGCGCCTCGATTACGGCGCGGACCTCTGCGGGTGTGCGGTGGTGCTGGGCGAAGGCCCCGCGCGGCACCTCGAACAGCGTAACCGGACCGGCGAGATTGATCTCGCCCCCTGCGTACAGCGCCGCCACGCCGGGATGGGCCTCGTCCTCGGTGCGGTAGACCTCGCGCGCCTCCCAGGCCCGGCGGGCCTCAAAGTGTTCCTGCACCTCGATCAGGCCCACGGCGGCGCCGTCGCGGGTCAGGACCACCCGGCCCCGCAGCCCGCGCGCCGCTGCCCGGGAAACCGGCAGCGTGATGGGCAAGCTCCACGGCGTGCCGTCCGCCAGACGAAGGTGCTCGATAACGCTCAGGTAGTCGGCCTCTCCCAGAAAGCCGGTCAGCGGGGAGTACGCGCCGGTGGCGAGCAGTTCCAGGTCGGCGGCGCTGCGCTCGGAGAGTTCCAGGCGGGGCAGCCCGGCGAGTTCGGCCGGCTCGGCGCGGGCCACGCGGCCGATCAGCTGACCGCCCAGCGGTGTGGGCAGCGAGGACACGGGATGGGGCAGGGTGGGCATGGCGTCTCCAGGAAGGGGGAAAAGAGTGGATAAGAAAGGTCAACTATGGAGCCGTGAAAGTTCAGAGCTTGCCGGCGCCGGCCCACAATCCACATTCGGTCTTGCCCTGGCCTGCCCAGCGGCCAGCGCGGACATCCTCGCCGGGGCGCACGGCGCGCGTACAGGTCCAGCAGCCCACCGAGAGGAAGCCGTCGGCATACAGGGGGTTGACCGGAAGGCTGTGTTCCCGGGCATAGGCCTCGAGCTGTGGCCGGGTCCAGCTGGCGAGTGGATTGATCTTGATGCGGGCGCCGTGTTCCACCACGGGAATGTCCGCGCGGGTGGTGGCCTGATCCCGGCTGCGGGCATTCAGCAGGGCCGAGGGGTTCTTCTCACGCAGGTAGCGCTGCAGCGGCGCGACCTTGCGTGCGGCGCAGCATGCATCGGGGTCGCGGGCGTACAGGTCCGGGGGCGTCTGGCCGTCCTCCGGGGTGGCCCCGGCGTTGAGCGTCACGAAGGTCAGGCCGGGGTAGCGCGCGGCCAGGCGGTCACGGGTCTGCAGGGTTTCCGGAAAGTGGTAGCCGGTGTCCACGAATACCACCTCACCGTGGTAACCAGCCCGCACCGCGAGGTCAATCAGGACCACTCCGTTGAGGTTGAAGGCACTCGGCATCAGGGCGTCCGGATGGGCCGTGAGGGCCCAGGTCAACAGGTCGTGGGTGGCGGCGCGCGGCGGGGAGGCCAGGAGCGGAGCCCGGTCCTGCGCCATATGCCCGGTCATTCTTCCCCCAGCGCCCGCAGCAACTCACGCACTCCCTCGGACACGCTGATCCGGTCGGTCCTGAGGTGCAGGTCCGGCTGTGGGGGAGCTTCATAGGGATCGCTGACCCCGGTGAAATGGGGCAGGTCGCCCGCGATGGCTCTGAGGTACAGCCCCTTGACATCGCGCGCCGTCACCACGTCCAGCGGAGCGTCCACGAAGACCTCCAGCGGGCGCGGCAGCTCGCCAAGCACCTCGCGGCGGGTGTCCGCATACGGGCTGATGGCGCTGACCAGGACGGTCACGCCGTGCCGGGCGAGCAGGCCCGCCACGAAGGCGATGCGCCGGACGTTGGTGTCGCGGTCCTCGCGCGAGAAGCCCAGGCCCTTGCTGAGGTTCTCGCGCACGGCGTCGCCGTCAAGCAGTTCTACCGGCACGCCGCGCACGCTGAGCTCGGCATGCAGCGCGGCGGCCAGCGTGCTCTTGCCCGCTCCACTGAGGCCGGTGAACCACACGACGCGGCCGGCGGCCGTGCGCGGCGAACTCGAGACGGCCACGGTCACGCGGGTACCAGCTCCGGTTCCTTGCTCAGGACCGCATCGGGCAGGAAGCGCTCGTTGCCCATACGGTCGGCGTACTCCACGAAGCTCTCGCCCGCGGCCTTGTGCGCCTTGAAGTCGCTCAGCACGCGGTCGGTGTACTCGGTCAGGCGGCTGGCCGGCACAATGCCCCTGAGTTTGCTGCCGGTGCGCTGTGCCTGCCCGATGCTGCCCGCAAGGTGGACGTTGTAGACCTCCTCCTCACCGCCCTCCTTGTTCTGGCGCAGCGCTCCCATGAAGCCCAGGTCGGCCACCTGATAGCGCGTGCAGGCGTTGGAGCATCCGGTCAGGTTGATCACGAACGGCACGTCCAGATCGCTGTGCAGGGGTTCGAGCTCATCGATCATGCCCGCCACACGCGCCTTGGTCTCGGTCTGGGCCAGGCGGCAAAACTGCGTGCCGGTGCACGCGATGGTGGTGCCGCGCAGCGTGGCGCGGGGCGCGAGGTCCAGCAACTGCAGCTCGGCCACCAGCGCGTCCACGTCCTCGGTCCGCACATGCGGAATCATCATGTTCTGGAAGGCGGTGGTGCGCACGACCCCCTTGCCGTACCGTTCGGCCAGGTCTGCCAGCGCCCGCGCCTTCGCCGGGTCAATGCGTCCTACCGTGGTCGTCAGGACCACGTAGTTCAGGCCGTCGTGCTGCGGGTTCACGCCCAGTACGTCGCTGCCGCCGAAACGGGCCACCGGGGCGGGCGGCCCGTCGCGCAGCTTGCGGCCCAGATACGCGGTTTCCACGAGTTCGCGGAACTTCTCCGGACCCAGGTCCTTGATCAGGTACTTCAGGCGGCTCTTCTTGCGGTTCACGCGGTAGCCGTGGTCACGGTAGGCCCCGGCAATCGCGCGGCCCACCTCCACCACCTCGTCGGGCCGGATGAACACGCCCAGCCGCCGCGCCAGATGCGCCACAGCGCCCAGCCCGCCACCGACCCACACATCAAAACCGATCTCGCCGTCCACCTCGTGGGCCAGAAAGCCGATGTCGTTGATCAGGTGGATGCCTTCCAGTTCGGGCGTGCCGGTCAGGCTGATCTTGAACTTGCGGGGCAGGTCCTCGAAGTCCTTGTTGCCGCTCAGGGTGCCTTCCATCGCCGTGGCAATCGGACGGACGTCAATGCGTTCGCGGGCGTCAAGCCCGGCCAGCGGCGAGGCGATCACGGCGCGCACGGTATCGCCGCACGAACCGCGGGTATGCAGCCCCACCGGCTCCAAACGGTCGAGGATCTCGGGAATGTCCCCAATGCGCAGCCAGTGGAACTGGAAGGCCTGCCGGTCGGTCACGTCCAGCAGCCCGCGCCCGAAGTCCTCGGCAATGCCGGCCACCACCCGCAGGGCCTCGCTGCCCAGCTCGGCGGTCGGCACCTTGACACGCATCATCAGGAAGCCGTCCTCGGCCGGGCGCTGCGGGTAGACCCCGGCCCACTTCAGCAGGTCAATCTTCTTGGGGTCGATCTGTCCGGCGGCGGCGTACTGCGGAATCAGATCAAAAATCTGGAAGGGTGGCAGTTCTTTCTTCAGCGTTTCAATGTCCGACATGGCAGAAGACCTCGGGGATGGGAAGGATGGGAAGGGGGGCTGAGAGCCGACTCAGCGGCTCAGCACGGCGTAGCGCAGGCGGCGGTACTGGAAATACATCAGGCAGCCCACGCAGATGCGCTGGCTGAGGTTCAGGCCCGCCAGAGCGATCACGGCCAGACCAAGCAGCAGCCCCAGGACATTCAGCCCGGCCAGCACGCTCAGGCCGGAGGCGAGCAGAAAGCTGCCGCCCACGCCCTGCGCGAAGTGGTGGGCGCGGGGATCTTCATCCACGACCTCGGGGTGTAGACCCACTTTCGGTCCCAGCGCCCGGTAGGCCGCCCGCAGCGGCGAGAGGTCAGGCCGCAGCGCGCCCAGCAGCATGGCGGCCCCCAGCACCACGGTCAGGGCCGGAAGGCCAGCCACCACGGCCAGCAGCGTCACCGCGATCACGGTGTACTGGTTGAATTTCAGGGCACTGAGGTCAGTGCGGGCCGGTGGAGTGGCCGGACGGGTAGGGGAGGAGGCAATCATTGATCAGAAAGGTAAACCCTTATTGATGACAAAACAAGTCAACTTCTCCCATTCGGCTAGACGTTTGCCGGGGAGGGCATGGAGGGCGGTGACCCATCCGGGGTCATGGGCGGTGGGGGCCGTGCGGAGTGCTTTTCATAACTCAGTGCCTTCAATAACGCAGTGTGCCCCTGGGTCCACCGCCTGAAACGGGGTTTGAACGAATTCCAGAGGAAGCAAGCAGGCGGGAAGTGTTCTGGAAGATGTTGAAGAGTTCCCGGCAGGCAGGGTCGCCGCCGGAGCGTGGACCGGGCTGCCCACGCGGGCGGTCCGTATTACACTTTGGCCCGTGAAGACGCACACCGTACAAGTCGGGGACGTGAGCCGCGACCTTCCCATCGTCGAGGTCGCGCCAGGGGTCAGCGTGGCCCTGTTCAACATGCTGGGAGATACCGAGGTGACCGAGGCGGCGGGCAAGGCGCTGGCCCGCCTGCTTCCCGCAGATATCGACGTGCTGGTCACGCCCGAGGTCAAGGCGCTGTCGCTGGCGCACGTGATCAGCCGTGAATGCGGCAAGCCGTACATCGTGATCCGCAAGACCCAGAAGCCCTACATGGTCGATCCGGTGGCGCGCGAGGTGGTCAGCATCACCACCGGCATTCCGCAGCTTCTCGTGCTCGACGGCTTCGACGTGCCCAAGGTGCGCGGCCGCAAGGTCGCCATTGTGGACGATGTGGTGTCCAGCGGCGGCACACTGCACTCGCTGCGCCAGATCATCGAGGGAGTGGACGGGGAAGTGGCCGCCATCCTGGCCGTGTTCACCGAGGGCCAGGAGCGCCCCGAGGTCACGGCCCTGGGACACCTGCCGCTGTTCTCCTCGGAGTCGGAATGACTGCTGGGCCGACGGTCCGGGATAGGGTGGGTCTCATGAATGAAGTGACCGTCCGCATCGGTGGGGTAGAGCGCACCCTGCCCAGCGCCCGCGTCGGCAGCATGGGCCGCGTGCCGCTGGTGGAATTCATCGGTGACAGCGAGTTTACCAATGCCGTGGCCCAGGAGATGCTCGTCATGATTCCCGAGGGCACCGAGGTGCTGCTCACGGTGGTGACCAACGCCCTGCCGCTGACCCACGAACTCAGCGACCGCAGCGGCCTGCCCTACGAATGCGTGCGCAAGAAGCGCCGTCCGTACATGACCGACCCGCTGATTCAGGACGCCCCGAGCATGACCCTGGGCGTGGCCGAGACGTTCTGGCTGGACAGTCCCCACGCCGCCCGCCTGAAGGGCAAGAAGGTCGCCATCGTGCAGGACGTGATTTCCAGCGGCGGAACCGCCCAGACCCTGGGGCGCATCGCCGAGCGGGCCGGCGGCACGGTGGTGGGTTATCTGGCGGCCTTCCGGCAGGGTGAGGGAGCGCTGTCCCTGCCCTTCAAGTACCTGGAAAAACTGCCCGCCACCATCTGAAGCGGGCAGTTCCCCTGCGCTGAGCCGGCGGCGCGGACCGGGCTATTCCGTGGCGTTTGCCACAATGGCTGGCAGCTGGTCGGGCAGGCGCAGCATCGGTAGGTCAAAAACCGTGCGGGCCGGTTCGTTGGGGGCCGTGTTGCCCTCCTTGAGCATGGCGTACTGGTCGCGCGTGATGGGCGGACTGGGCAGCAGATTCATCAGCGGCACGGCCAGGTTCATCAGGGCGAGCGGCACCGGCACGATGGGTTTTTTCTTGCCGATCGCGCTGAGTTCCTGCTGCAGCAGTTCGCGGAAGGTGTACTCCTCTGGACCGGTCAGGGCGTAGGTCTCGCCCACGCCGGTCCCGGACTCGGCGGCGGTGGCAAAGGCCCGGGCCACATCCTGAACGCTGACGGGCCGGAAGGGAAAGGATCCGTCGCCGATCTGCGGCACGATGGGCGCGGTCCTGACGAGTTCGCGCAGCACCCGCCCAAAAAAGTCGTCCCCGATCCCAAAGATCAAGCTGGGCCGGAAGATGATGTAGGGCAGGCCGCTGGTCCGGACCAGCGCCTCGGCGCGGGCCTTGCTGGCGCTGTAGCCGCTGCCGCTCTCGGGGTCGGCGCCCAGGGCGCTCATGTGGACATAACGCGCTCCACGCGGCACGGCGGCGAGCACATGCCGCGTGCCCTGCACGTGAACCGCCTCGAAGGTCTGGTTCCCCTTCTCGGCGATGATGCCGACCAGGTGAATCACGGCGTCGGGGTTGCTGTGTGCCACCGCCCGCAGGACGCTGCCGGGGTCGGTCACATCCAGTGGCACACCCCGCGCTCCGGCGACGGCCGCCCCCTCCCGGCTGCCCGCCCACACCGCATGGCCGCGTGAGACGAGTTCCCTGACGATTTCCTGCCCGACAAATCCGCTGCCTCCGGTCACGAGGATGTTCATGGCTGTTCCTCCATCTGGGTCTTTTGAGGGTGCGCGTTGCCTGGACGTGGACGGTCCAGCGTCCCGGCGATGATCGCCGCGGCGTGCGGGGCGTCGGGTCCGGCGTACACACCGCCCAGTTCGGCGGCGAGTTCGGGGCGGGCGTTGAGCAGCGCTCCCCCCAGGAATACCGGGAGGCCCAGAGCACGCAGCTGCGGGCGGGCGGGCTCCAGGGCGTCGAGCGCCCACTCGCCGTTGACCGACAGCAGCAGCCCCTGCGCGCCCTGTTCGCGGGCGAAGGCGATCATGGCGGCCACCGGCAGGTCGGCGCCCAGGTAAGCTACCCGCACACCCCGGCGGCGCAGGGCCAGGGTCAGCATCATCAGGCCCAGTTCATGCTGCTCGCCGGGCGCACAGGCGGCCACCACCAGCGGCCCCAGGCCTTCCTGAACGCCCGCGATGTCCATCAGCGCCGACAGCCGCGCACGCAAAAAGGCGCTGGCGCCGTGTTCGTGCGCCACCGTGATCTTGCCGCGCGCCCACATGGTCCCGATCTCGACCAGGGCCGGCGACATCACGCGCATCAGCACGTCCTCGATGGGCAGGTGCGCGTGGGCCTCGGCCAGGACGGCGCTGGCCCGCGCCGTATCGGCAGCGACCAGTGCAGCGGTCAGGCGTTCGGCCAGATCGTCCGGCTGGACCGGGAGGTCCGGTTCAGTTTGGCGGACCAGGGAAGACGACGGCGGGGCCTCTGCTCCCACCGGCACGCCGCCCAGGGTCAGCTCTGCGGCGCGGCTGGCACTGACTCCACGCCGCAGGTGTTCTTTCATCAGCCCGATGTCGCGCACGTCCTCGGGCGAGTACAGGCGGTAGCCGCTGTCGTTGCGGATGGGCCTCGGAAAGCCGTAACGCCGCTCCCACTGACGCAGGGTGGAGGCAGGGACGCCGGTTCGTACCTCGACTTCCGAGGCGGTGAACATGGCGGTCTGCGCCCAATCTGCGGCCTGTTTCATTGTCCTCATTGTGAACGATGAGGACCGTGATGAACGTAAGGCTTCGTGCCGACGCAGACGCAGGCCGCACCCCGCACGCCGCATGAGGGGTCATCCGGCCCCCCCGGGAGCCTCCTACAATGGGCGCTGTTCATGCGCGCCCTCCGCACCCCCGCCAAGTCCCTATCCCCGGCCCTGCCCCTGTTGCCGCTGCGCCGGCTGCTGGTGGTGTCGCGGCCCGCGCTGTGGATCAATACCGTGGGCACGCTGGTGACCGGGGTGTGGCTGACCGGCCGGCTGTACACCCTGGACGCCGGGGTGCTGGCGCTGCTGCTGTACCTGACCCTGCCGTTTAACCTGCTGATCTATGGCCTGAATGACCTGAGTGACCGGGAGGAGGACGCCCGGTCGAGCCGCAAGGGTGGCTGGCAGGGAGCCCGCCTGACGGTGGCCGAGGCAGGCCCCCTGCTGCGCGCAACCCTGCTGCTGAACCTGCCGGTTCTGGCCGCATTGGCGCTGCTGTTGCCGCCCGCCGCCACCGCGCTGCTCCTGACGGCGGCGGCCCTGTTTGCGGCCTATAGCCTGCCGCCGCTGCGCCTCAAGGGCCGGCCGGTTCTCGACGGCCTGAGCAACGTGGCCTACGCCCTGCCGCTGGCGCTGCCCGCGCTGGCGCTGGGTACGGCGGTGCCGTGGGCCCCCCTGCTGGCGCTGATGGCCTACTCGGTGGGCAAGCACGCCTTTGACGCGGCGCAGGACATTCCCGCCGACCGGGCGGCGGGGACCCGTACGGTCGCCACCACCCTGGGCGTGCGCGGCACGGCGGCCTACGCCCTGGCATGGTTCGGGCTGGCCGGGGCGCTGTTGTGGCCAGTGTCGCAGGCCACAGCCGCCGCCCTGTGGCTGAGCTGCGGGGGTATGGCGCTCGCGCTGTTCTTCGTGCCCACTCCACAACGCGCGGCCCGGCTGTATCCCCTGAGCATCGTCACACCGTGGGTGGTCGGTGCCGTGGCGGGGGTCGGGCTGGTGTACCTGCTTGCGCGCGGTCTGTGGACCGGTGTCTGAACCGAGAAGGGCGCTGAACGTCGGCGTCCTGGGCGGTGGCGTGGCGGGACTGGCCCTTGCGGCGCTGCTCGCCGGGCGCGGGCACCGCGTGACCGTCTATGAGCGGGACCGGGCGGGGGGCAAGCTGCGGCGGGTCACGGTGGGGGGGCTGCCCTTCGACACCGGGCCGAGCCTGTTTACCTTTCCGGAGGTCTGGCATGCGTATCTGGACCGCCTGAACGAGCCTGATCCGCTGGCGCTGTGCCCGCTGCCCGGCGGCCTGGGACTGCACCACACCCCTTTCGGGCCGGTACCGTTGCCCGTGCCCCCGGGCCACCCGCTGGCTGCGGCCTGGACGGCGTACCATGAGCGCGCCGCGCCCCTTTTGCCGCACCTGCAGATCCTGCTGACCACCCCGCCGCGCCTGCGGGACCCGGATTTTCGGCGGGCCAGCCGGGCGCTCCTGGGGGTGACCGGGCCGCACCCGACAGCCGCGCGCTGGCTGGCGGCCCGGCACCTGCCGCCCGCCCTGGCCCATGCGCTGGGCACCTATGCCCTGAACGCAGGGCTGTCCCCGCAGGACGCGCCCGCCCTGTACGCGCTGATTCCGGCGCTGGTGGGGCAAAACGTCTTTCGGCCAGCTGGAGGCATGGGCGCGTTGCTGGAGGCACTGCGGAGATTTGCGCGGGTCCGCGGCGCCCAGCTGCTCGAAGGCAAGGAGGTGACCGGCGTCAACGGTTCTCACCTGACGCTGAGCGGCGGCGAGGAGGTCCGGCACGACCTGCTCGTCAGCGCCGTGGACCCCCACCGGCTGGCGCAGTTGCGTGGCCTGCGTCCCCGCTCGCCGCTGCGAAGGCGCACGGTCGCCGGGCTCGCGCTGTACGCGGCGCTGCCCGCCCCTGCCCCGCTGCCGGCCACCAGCGTGCTGCCCCCGCGGGACTACCGGGTTTTTCGCGCGGCCGTGCAGGCCGGGGCACTGCCGCCCGATACCCTGGCGCTCGTTCACGCCGATGGACCGCAACTGGCGGTTCTGCTCACTGTGCCGGCCACCGGCCTGCCGCTGGGGCCGGGGCATCCCTGGGTGCGCGGGCAGGTGCGGCGGGTCGAGCGGGTGCTGGGCGTGCCGGGCCTGCTGGACTCTGCCCAGGAGGTTCTGGCCCTCTCCCCAGCGCATTACGCGGTGGGAGGCCATCCCGGCGGGGCCATCTACGGTGCGGCGCCGCCGTTCTGGCGCGGCGGGCCACTGCACCCCCAGCCGTACCGCGTCGCGCCGGGGCTGTGGCAGGTGGGCACCGGCGTGCATCCCGGCGGCGGTCTGCCCGCCATCCTGGGCGGCACGATGATCGTGGACCGGCTGCTGCGCGAACACGGCGTCTGAGCGGCGTGGGGGTGGGATGCGGGGGGCGAACCACAGAAAAAACCCCGCCGTGGGGCGGGGCTGCTTGAATTCTGGCCGTCGGCGCTCAGCCCTGCTGGTCGGGGTCGGGCATGCAGGCCGTCACCGCCGGGTCCACACCGGCCTCGAAGCGCCTGAAGTTGTCGCGGAACATGCGCGCCAGCTTGCGGGCAGTCTCGTCGTAGGCCTGCTGGTCGGCCCAGGCCGCGCGTGGATTGAGCACCTCGTCGGGCACGCCGGGCACCGTGGTCGGAATTTCCAGATTAAAAAATGGCTCGCGCTCGAAGGGCACGTCGTCCAGCGCGCCGTTCAGGGCCGCGTTGATCAGGGCGCGGGTATGGGCGATGCTCATGCGTTTGCCCTGGCCGTACATGCCACCGGTCCAGCCGGTGTTCACCAGCCACACGGCCGCGCCGCTGTCCTGTACCTTCTGCGCGAGCAGCCGCGCATACTCGCCGGGATGACGGGGCATGAACGGCGCGCCGAAGCACGCGCTGAAGGTCGGGCTGGGTTCGGTCACGCCCTGCTCGGTGCCGGGGATCTTGGCGGTAAAGCCGCTAATGAACTGGTACATGGTCTGCTCGGGCGTCAGGCGGCTCAGGGGCGGCAGCACCCCGAAGGCGTCGGCGGTCAGGAACACCACGTTTTTCGGGTGGCCCGCGACGCTGCCCGGCTGGATGTTGTCGATCTGGGTGATCGGATAGGCGCTGCGGGTGTTCTCGGTGAGACTGCCATCGTTCAGGTCGGGCGTGCCGTCCTCACCGAGCACCACGTTTTCCAGCACCGTGCCGTAGGTTCGGGTGGTGCGGTAGATGGCCGGCTCGGCTTCGGGGTTGAGGTTGATCACCTTGGCGTAGCACCCACCCTCGAAGTTGAAGATGCCAGTGTCGGTCCAGCCGTGTTCATCGTCCCCGATGAGTTTGCGGCTGGGGTCGGCACTGAGGGTGGTCTTGCCGGTGCCGCTGAGACCGAAGAACAGCGCCACGTCGCCGCCCTCGCCCACGTTGGCCGAGCAGTGCATCGGCATGACGCCGCGACCGGGCAGCAGGAAGTTCAGCACACCGAAGATGCCCTTCTTGTTCTCGCCGGCGTACTGCGTGCCGCCCACCAGAATCATCTTCTCGGTGAAGTTCACCAGAATGAAGGTCTCACTGCGCACCCCGTCCACCGCCGGGTCGGCCTTGAAGCTGGGCAGGTTCAGCACGGTCCATCCGGCCTGGAAGTCCTGCAGTTCCTCGGGCGTGGGCCGCACGAACATGTTGCGCACGAACAGCGAGTGGTAGGCCATCTCGGTGACCATGCGCACGGCGATGCGCTGCTCGGGGTCGGTGCCGGCGAACACCTGCTGCACAAACAGCTCGCTGTGCTGGGCATGCCGGATCATCTTCTCGCGCAGGCCGTCAAAGACCGCCGGCGTGGTGGGATGATTGAAGCCCTCCCACCACACCGTGTCGCGGGTCAGGTCATCCTCGACGATGAAGCGGTCTTTCGGGCTGCGCCCCGTCTTGTCGGTGCGGACCGTCAGCGGCCCGGTGGCGGCCTGAACGCCCTCGCCCAGGCGGATGGCGTGACGGTACAGCTCATCCACGCCGGGGTTGAGGTGAATCCTTGCGTCGGTAATGCCCAGATCGGCCAGCAGGCCGTTTGCGGTCAGGCTCATGGGAGACTCCTTGGGTGGCTCGTGTGGTCAGAAACTGCGCGGCGCAGATGGCTCGGCGCAGATGACTTAGTGTGCGGACGGACGCCCCAATTGTCGCCTGTGAAACGGTTCCAGACCAAGCTTTGGGGTGTTACATGGGGGGAGACAACAGCCGGATGTGTCCGGCCAGCACAGACGCGGCGCGCGGCGGACCGCTACGGCAAACGCCAGGTGCTCGACCCTGAGGTCTGTGCCTGGCGTTCGCGCTGTCCTCCCCCCGGTGAGCGGGAGGGTCCGGTGGAAATCAGTTGGTCTTGTGCTTCGGCTCCTGATCCTGGTCCTTCTTGTCCGGCGTGTTGGAGGTCTTGGGACCGTCCTTGCCGGGATGTTCCTCGGCCTGGGTGCGGGCGGCAGCCGGTGAATCGGGAGCCACCGAGGCGCCCCAGTTCGCGCCGCTGGTACCCGCCTGCGTGGACTTCGCGGCGCCGGGTGCTGGGGTGGCCTTGGGTTCCTCGATGTCCTCAAGCCACGCCGAGCCGATCAGGTTGCGGGCGCTGCGGCTGAAGCTGTGCAGGCTCTGGGCCGCCTCAGGGCTAACCGATTCCACCGCCGAGAGGATGCCCCGGCGCGCGGCGGGCACCCGGGCAAGTACCACGGCGCCGGTGCCCAGCAGGGCCAGCGCCACCAGCGGGCCGCCCGCACCGCTGCCCCGGTCGCTGCGGCGGGCCAGTCGGGCCTGTTTTTCCAGCACCTTCAGCTCGCGGCCCAGCTGCTTTTGCAGGGGGGCAACGCGCTTCTCGACTGCCTTTTCCAGCTTGGCCGGCTGCCAGTTGCTGTGTGCCGAGCGCAGTTCCCGCTCGGCCTGACGGCGGGCGTGGCTCAGCGAGCGCTCGGCGCGGCGGCGGCGCTGCTCCAGCGTGTCGCCGGTCTCACCGATCACCTCCTGCACCCGTTCCTGAAGGCTGCCCAGCCAGTCCAGGCCGTGTTCGTGCACGTCGGCCAGGGCGTGTCCGGCGCTCTTGCGTGCGGCGATCAGGGCAACGGCAGCCTGTTTGCCGCTTTCGTGGGAGAGGTCCTGAGCGTGGTCACTGAGCACGGCGGCCCGGTCCTGCGCGGTCGCGGCCAGGTCAGCGGCCCGTTCCTGGGCGGCGGCGGCCAGCGTGGCGGCCGTTTCGCGGGCGGTGCCGAGCAGGGCCTGGGCGCGCGGGGCTCCCTCGTCCCGCAGGGTTTCCAGGGTGGCGGCTCCGCGCTTGGCGGCCTCCTGGGCAAGCACCTGGGCCTCGTGGGTCAGGTGCAGCGCCGCTCCCTGGGCGTGGATGGCGGCGTCGGTCAGCGCGGGCTTGACGGTCTCGTCCAGCGTGACCTGGGCGTCGTGCAGGGCGTGGCGCGTGCCCCCGACCAGCGAGCGGCGGACATCCTTGTTCAGGGCCAGCGCGGCCAGCCCTCCGAGGAACAGCAGGCTGCGCTTGCTGACGCCGCCGGTAGATTCATGGTTCATGTGGACTCCTTTTTGCGTCCGCCGCGTCCTCGTGGTTGGGCAGGCAACGGACAGTACGGTCATTGTGGCGGGCTTTGCTCGGGGCAATGTGGGGGAAATGTAACGGAGGATTCATGATCGGTGAGAAAATGACCGCACCTTTCTGAAGGCCGACCGTTCGGTGGGGGCGGCGGCGCGTGAATCAAGAATCAACTCCCAGACCGCAGGCCTGTCCAGACCCTACACTGCGCAGCGTGACCCGCAAGGCCCGCGCTCCCCGCGCCGCAACCGCCACTACCGTACCTGTCGCGCCGCCCGGCCTCCCCGCCGCGGCCCTCGCTCGGCTGGAGGTGCGTAACCTCGCCACCATCCGCGAACTGGCCCTGGACTTTGCTGGGGGCCTGAGCGTCTTTACTGGCGAGACCGGTGCGGGCAAGAGCATCATCGTGGACGCGCTGGGGCTGCTGCTGGGCGCGCGCGCCAACCACGACCTGATCCGCACCGGCGAGAGCGACCTGCTGGTGACCGGCTTCTGGACGGGCGCGGAGGGGGAGGAGGCAAGCAGCAGCCGGCGGCTGTCGGCGGGGGGGCGCGGTGTGGCCCGGCTGGACGGCGAGGTGGTCAGCGTGCGCGAGTTGCAGGAGTGGGCGCAGAGGCGCCTGACCATTCACTGGCAGCACAGCGCCGTGACCCTGCTCAGCCCGGCCAACCAGCGCGGACTGCTTGACCGGCAGGCGCCCGCCGAGGCCGAGGCCTACGCGGGGGCCTACCGCGCGTGGCAGGAGGCCCGTGCCCGCCTGGAGCGCCTGCGGGCGGGCGAACGCGAACGCGCCCGGCAGCTGGATCTGCTGGATTTTCAGGCCCGCGAGATCGCCGAGGTTGCTCCGCAGCCCGGCGAGGAGGAGCCGCTGCGCGCCGAGCTCGACCGCCTGGCCAACCTGGAAACCATCGCTCAGGCGGCGGCCGGGGCGCTGACGCTGCTCTCGGACGGCGAGGAGAATGCGGCGGGCTTTCTGGCCGAGGCGGTGCGCACCCTGAACGCCAGCGCCCGCCACGACGAGACGAGCGCCCAGCTGCAACGCGAGTTGCGTGAGGCCCTGGAAAGCCTGCAGGCGGTGGCCGGAGAGCTGCGCGCGGTGGCCGAGGACGGCGCGCCCGATCCCGAGGAACTCGCCCGGGTGGAGGGCCGCCTGGGAGCGCTGGGCAAACTGCGGACCAAGTACGGCCCGGCGCTGGAGGACGTGCTGGAATTCCAGGCCCAGGTGGAGCGGGAGCTGGCCGACCTGAACCGTGATGAGCAGGATGCAGGTACCCTCGACGCCGAGGTCGCCGCCCTGCACGACGCTGTGCGCCGCGCAGGGGATGCGCTGGACGCCGCCCGCGCCCGCCGCGCCGCCCCGCTGGCCGCCGAACTCATCGGGGTGATCCGCGAGCTGGGCATGCCGCACGCCCGGCTGGACTTCCGGCTGCATCCGCTTCCCGAGGCGGCCCTGTTCGGCACCAGCGATGTGACGCTGCTGTTTACCGCCAATCCCGGCGAGGACCTTGCGCCGCTCTCGGAGGTCGCCTCGGGCGGCGAGCTGTCGCGCGTGATGCTGGCGATCAGCACCGTGCTGGGCGCCGAGACCCCCGCCGTGGTCTTTGATGAGGTGGACGCCGGCATCGGCGGCGGCGCGGCGCTGGCGGTGGCCGAGCAGCTGCAGCGTCTGGCCCGGTCCCGGCAGGTCTTTGTGGTCACCCACCTCGCCCAGATCGCGGCGCGGGCCGACCACCACTTCAAGGTGGAAAAGGCCGTGGAGGAGGGCCGCACCGTCAGCCGGGTGCGCGAGCTATCGCCGGGGGAACGCCTGGAGGAGATTGCCCGCATGCTCAGCGGTCACGCCTCTGAAGCCGCGCTGGGTCACGCCCAGGAACTGCTGACGGCCGCCGACGACATCCCCTGAGCGCCTACACCGGCCTCCGGCTGTGGAGGCCAGATGTGCATTTGCACAAGGCGGCCTTCAGTCGGCCGTCAGCCCGGCTGCCTAAGCTGACAGCATGAAGAAAACCCTCCTGCCCGGTCTGCTGCTCAGCGTGGGCCTGCTGAGTGCCTGCACCATGACCGGTCCCGGCAACCTGAAAGTTCACGAGGCGCTGCTGTATGGCGGCGCGCAGGAACGCATCGTGTGGGTGTACGGCACCCTGAGCGGCGGCGCAGCGGGCAGCCTCAAGCTCGGTGACGTGACGGCCGATCTGCGGGCCCAGGTCGAGGACCCGGTCGCGGTGCCCGGCACGCTCAGCGTGAACGGCAAGGCCACCTACCGCATTCCCACCTCGCCGCTGAGTCCTCCCCTCAATGTGGTTCGCCGGGCGGACGGGACCTTCGAGATCACCGCTCCCGGTACACCCGCCCTGAGCGCCGTGTACTTCACTGATGGCACCGGCTGGAGCAAGCTCAGCGGCTTGGCGGGACCGGTGCGCGGCGTGGCGGTCAACGGCTTGCAAGGAGTGGGGCAGCTGACCGACGCGGAAGCTGGGGTGCTGAGCAAGGCCCTGCTCGGCCAGGGCGCGCTGGCCGTGGGCGTGCTGGCGACCCCGCCCGCCGCCGACGCGCCGCTGGCCGTGGAGCCGGCGCCCAGCGAGTACCGCCGCACCGCCCTGTACATCCTGCCCAACGTCGCCACGGTCCCGGGCAGCCTGCGGCCTCCGGCCCCGACCGCTCCGCCCTCAGGAGGCACCGTGAGCTTCAGCGAACTCGCCAGCGGAACACAGTCGGGAGCCGGCGAGGCCACGGTGCAGCTGGCCACTACCCCGGCCGCCGCCCGGGCGCTGTACGCCACCGCCTACGCCCGCCAGACCGGGGCCCCGGCCGCTCCAGACCCGAACGGAGGCACGCTCGTCGGCGTGTTCCTGGGACAGCGCTCCACCGGCGGCTACGGCGTGAGCATCGTCGGGGCCCGCGCCTCGGGCGACACCCTGGTCCTGACCGCGCAGCTGCGGGCGCCGGCTCCCGGAGCGATCACCACCCAGGCCCTGACCAGCCCGTGGACCATCGTGCGGGTGGAAGGCACCTACCGCACGGTGACGGTGGTGGATTCGCAGGGTCAGCCCCTGCCTTCGGGCGGCGGCTCGGTCCGCTAGGACTGTCCGGAACAGCCTCCCTGGGCCATCAGCCCTGGGGGCGCCGTCTGCGCAGCGCTGAGGCGGGCAAGACAGGGCGGCTGCGGTCGCGCAGGGCTGGGCGGCCCGGACCGCCCAGCACCACCGCCACGCTGCCCACCACCAGCAGGGCCATGACCTGCAGGGCAGCGGGTTCGGGCCATCTGCCCATCAGCAGCGGGGGCACACCGAGCAGCAGGGTCATGGCGGCAAGCGTGCCCGCCAGCCCCCGGGCTCCCAGGCCCAGGGCGAGCAGCGGACCGCCCACCAGTTCCAGCACCGCCGCCAGAGGCACCGTCAGCAGCGGCAACGGCACGCCTGCGGCCTGCGCGTCTGCCGTCAGGCGGCCCAATCCCACCTCGAAAATCCTCTCGAAGCCGTGCCACGCAAAGATCAGCCCCACCGTTATGCGGACCAGGGCCAGGGCTGCGTCGGGGTGCAGCTTCATGTGCTGCCAGTGTAATCGCAAGACAGGCGGCCCGTTGAAAAGAAAAGTTGAAAAGCAGAAAAGGCGGCCCCATGGGGCCGCCTTTGCACAACTGTCGTGACGGAACCTTACTTGCTGGGCACCTTGATCTTGCCGCTGATGATCTGGGCCTTGACGCCCTCGACCTTGGCGACCTGGCTGCTGCTGATCAGGGCCTTGTTGTAGGCGTCGACCGCGTAACCCACGCCGCCGTCCTTCAGGCCGAAGACGCGCGGGCCGCCGGTGAACTTGTCTTCCTTGACGTCCTTGATCAGCGTGTACACGGCGTTGTCCACGCGCTTGAGCATGCTGGTCAGGCCATGGTTCATGGTGGCGGGGTTCTTGTCGAAATCGCCCAGGTAGTTCTGGTTGCTGTCCACGCCGATGAAGAACATCGGGCGGGTGTTGCCCGAGCAGGCCTTGGTGTAGGCGTCGCTCTTCTTGACGCTCTTGAAGTTATCGCTGTTAAATTTCACGCCGCTGGGCAGGCTGCCGGCCTTGAGGCACTGGGTCTGCTTGATGTAATCGATCACGCCGTTGCCCGAACCGCCGGCGGCAGCGAAGATGATGTCCGCTCCCTTGGCGCGCATGCTGCCGGCGATTTCCTTGGCCTTGCCGGGGTTGTTCCAGGCGTCGGGGGTGGTGCCCACGTACTGCGCGATGACGCGTGCCTTGGGGTTGGCGGCCTTGACGCCCGCCGTGTAGCCCGCCTCAAACTTGTGAATCAGGGGGATGTCCATGCCGCCGACAAAGCCCACCACGCCGGTCGAGCTGTTCAGGCCCGCGAGGTAGCCCACCAGGTAGCTGCCCTCCTGCTCGGAGAAGGTCAGGCTGGCCACGTTCTTCTCGGGGGACACGTCATCGACCAGGCCGAAGTACAGGTCGGGGTTTTCCTTGGCCACCTGGCTGATGCTGGCGTTGTTGGCAAAGCCCACGCCGATGGTCAGGTCGAAGCCCTCGTTGGCGAACGAGCGCACGCCCTGGATCACCTGGCTGGGGTCGCTGGGTTCGAAGTCCTTGAGCTGCACGCCCAGGTTCTTGGACGCACGCAGGCTGCCTTCGTAGGCGCTCTGGTTGAAGCTCTTGTCGAACTTGCCGCCCGCATCGTAGGCCACGCCCACGCGCATGGTCTGCGCGGCGGCGAGGGAAGTGGTCACGGCAAGGGCCAGGGTCAGAATCTTTTTCATGGTGAATCCTCCGGTCTGAAACTCGCCCGGTCTGGGGCGTTGTGGTTGCTTAGACAGAGTATACGAAAAGCGGGAGGCTGCCCATCCCACGCAGCTCACCTTCCTGGGGGGGCGGTGCCGTGTTCGGGTGTGAGCCATATTGAGGCTGCCTTTAGTCTTGTACTCGCCTCTGGTACACGTTCCGTAGGTGAACCATTCCGTCCCCAGGCAAACAGAGCCGGGGTGCTACGCTGAGCGCATGGATCAGGCCGAGTTCGACCCCCATGAATTTGAACGCTACCTCACCCTGAGTGCCGAGATCGGCCGCCACAACCGCGCGTACCACGAGCAGGATTCGCCCACCATCCCCGACAGCGAGTACGACGCCCTGGTGCGCCGCCTGCGTGCCCTGGAGGCCGAGCATCCGGACTGGGCCGCGCGGGCGGCGCAGGCGGCGGGCGCACAGGCCAGTCCCGCGCAGGCGGTGGGGGGAGCGCCCAGCGCGGCCTTTCAGCAGGTGAACCATCCCACGCCCATGACCAGCCTGGACAACGTGTTCGACGATGCCGAGCTGGGTGAGTGGCGTGAACGGCTGGCCCGCGCCCTGAACCTGCCGCCCGAGCACGACGCCCTGACCTTCACGGGCGAGCTGAAGATCGACGGCCTGAGCGTCAACCTGTATTACCGTGACGGCGAATTGCAGTGGGCCGCCACGCGCGGCAACGGTACGACGGGCGAGATCGTGACCGCGCAGGTGGCGACGGTGCCGGGCATTCCCAGGGCCCTGCCGGGCCTGACGGGAGAACTGGAGGTGCGCGGCGAGGTGTACATGGGCCGCGCCGACTTTGCGGCCTACAACGCGCAGGCCGAAGAACTGGGCACGCCGCTGCTCAAGAATCCCCGCAACGGCGCGGCGGGGGCCCTGCGCCAGAAGGACCCGGAAGTCACGCGCACCCGCAATCTCAAAGCCATCTTCTACGCGCTGGGCAAACGCGACGGCGTGCCCGCCCGCACTCAGGAAGAGGTCCTGGCTTGGCTCAGCGCCCAGGGCTTTCCGGTGAGCGCCTACAGCGAAACGCTGCAGGGCATCGGGGCGGCCGCCGACTACCACGCCCGCATGACCGCCCGGCGGCAGGACTTCGAGTTCGACGCTGACGGCACCGTGTTCAAGCTCGATCCGCTGCGGTTGCAGGAGGAGGCGGGTTTTACCAGCCGCGCTCCGCGCTGGGCGGTGGCCTACAAATTCTCAGTGGAAGAGGTCGAGACCGTGCTGGAAAGCATCACGGTCAATGTGGGGCGCACCGGCAAGCTCACCCCGCTGGCCCACCTCTCGCCGCGCCTGATTGAGGGCAGTACCGTCAGCAAGGCGACGCTTCACAATCAGGATTTTGTGCGCGATCTGGACCTGCACCTTGGCGATACGGTGGTTGTCCGCAAATCCGGCGGTGTGATTCCGCAGATCATGCGGGTGGTTACAGAAAAGCGGCCCGCCGACGCTTCTCCCTTCGTCTTTCCTGACCACTGTCCCGAATGTGGCCACGCGGTGGTGCGTGATCCCGAGGACGCCAACACCTACTGCGTCAATCCGGTGTGCCCAGCGCAGACCTTCAGGCTGGTGCAGTACTTCGTGTCGCGCGGCGCGATGGACATTCAGGGCGTGGGCGAGAAGTTGATCGCGCAGCTTCTGACCCTGGGCCTGATCCACGATCCCGCCGACCTGTACGCGCTCTCGGCCGAGACGCTGGCCGGGCTGGAGCGCGGCGGCGAGAAGAAGGCGCAGAACATCCTGGCCGAGCTGGAGGCGAGCAAGACCCGTCCGCTGTGGCGGCTGATCAATGCGCTGGGGCTGGACCACGTGGGCGAGCGCAATGCACAGGCGCTGGCGAATGCGTTCGGAACCCTGGACGCCCTGATGGCCGCCACTCCCGAGGAGATCGAGGCGGTGCCGGGCCTGGGCAAGGTGATCGGGGCCAGCGTGGCCATGGCCCTCAAGGAAGAGCATTACGTGCGTCTGCTGGACAAACTCCGGGCGGCGGGCGTGAACCCGCAGCAGGAAGAAGTGCGCCGGGGCGAGCAGCTCCGTGGCCTGAACTTCGTGATCACCGGTACCCTGACCCGCCCGCGCGACGAGATCAAGGCGCAGCTGGAGGCCGCCGGGGGCCGCGTGACCGGCAGCGTGACCGGCAAGACCTCCTACCTGATTGCCGGGGCCGAGGCCGGCAGCAAGCTGGCCCGCGCCCAGGAACTCGGCGTCGAGGTGCTGGATGAGGCGGGGCTGGCGGCCCTGCTGCGCGGGCGGCAGGTGCCCGGCACTCAGGAGACCCAGGAGCCGCCCGGCGCCGGCGACGAATAACGGCTGCCGGGCATTTTGCCCCCGCGTCCACAACCTGCACGCCACAACCTATAAACTGTCGGTCATTGGCGCGGCGTTTTGAGTCTGCCGCGCGTGGAGGCACGTTCCAAATTATGGCAAGCAACCCTGCAAATCAATCCGAGGTCGAGATCAGCAAGAGCGTCCTGATGGACATCGCCGACACCACCGTCGCGGGCATCGAGGGTACCGAGGTCGCGGGCGCCCCGCTGAACATGGGCGAGGTGCTGCGCAACCAGAGCGGCACGCGCAAATCCCGCGCCCTGCGCGTGACCCGTGAGGGCGGCACCGTCAACGTGGACGTGGGCCTGAATGTGGACTACGGTCAGAATCTGGTGGGGGTCTCTCAGCAGGTCCAGCGCGCCGTGAGCGAGAACATCGAACTGATGACCGGCCTGAAGGTCCGGGCCGTGAACGTGACGGTGCAGGGCGTGTGCCTGCCCAAGGGGCACTCTTGACCCGCCGCCGTGAGAAGGCGGCCCAGCCGGTGGGAACCCGCCGCGCCGCACGTGAATTCGCGTTCCGGACGCTGTTCGAGGCCGACCGCGGCGATCTGCCGCTGGACGCCGTGTTCAACCGCGCCGAGGGCAGCATGCGCGACGGCGACGACACCTTCCCCCGCCTCAAGGAAGAAGCCCTGACCTTCGCCCGCGAACTGGTGGACGGTCTGCAGGCGCAGCGGGCCGACATCGACGGTCTGCTGCAGCGGACCATCCGCGGCTGGAGCTTTGAGCAGATGGCGCAGACCGACCTGAACATCCTGCGCCTGGCCGCCTACGAGATGAAGTACACCGCCGAGCCGCATCCCCCGGTGATCGAGAGCGCCGTGCGTATTGCCCGCAAGTTCGGGGGAGACGACTCGGGCCGCTTTGTGAACGGGGTGCTGGCGGGCGTGTCCCGCACGCTGCAGACGGCCCCCGCCGCGCCGCAGCCGGAGACCGAACCGCCGGAGTCTGACGGGTGAGCGCGCGGGTCCTGGCCGGCCCGCCCACTGCCGAGGCGCTGCTGCGGGACGCCGCCCAGCGCGCAGGCCGGCTGCCGGCCGTGCCCCATCTGGCCATCGTGCGGGTGGGGGAGGATCCGGCCAGCGTGAGTTACGTGCGCGGCAAGGCGCGCAAGGCCGGGGAGGTGGGGCTGCGCAGCACCGTTCACGTGTTGCCGGAAACCGCGTCACAGGCCGAACTGCTCGCCCTGATCGCCGCCCTGAATACCGACGACGACGTGAACGGCTTGCTGGTGCAGCTGCCGTTGCCTGCCCACATTGCCGAGGCGGCCGTGCTGCATGCCATTGATCCGCGTAAGGATGTGGACGGCTTTCATCCGCTGAACGTCGGCGAACTGTGGGCGGGCCGCCCGTCGCTGACGCCATGTACGCCCGCCGGCATCCTGTTTCTGTTGCGCCACCACGCCATTCCCCTCAGTGGTACGCGGGCTGTGATTGTGGGCCGCAGCTCTCTGGTGGGCCGACCGCTCGCCGCGCTGCTGCTGGAGGCGGACGCCACCGTGACCGTCGCGCACAGCCGCACCCGGGACCTGGGGAGTGTGACGCGCGCAGCCGACCTGCTGGTGGTGGCCGTGGGTCAGCCGGGCCTGATCACGCCGGACATGGTCAAGCCCGGCGCCACCGTTATTGACGTGGGCATCAACCGGGTGGTGGACGCGCAGGGCAAGGGGCATCTGGTAGGCGACGTGCATCCGGACGTGGCCGGGGTCGCCGGGGCGCTGACGCCTGTGCCCGGGGGCGTCGGGCCGCTGACGGTGGCGCAGTTGCTGGCGAACACCGTTCATGCCGCCGAATTGCAGGCCGCCGGTCACCTTCAGAGCGGCACGTCATCCGGGGACCGTGGTGAATTCGTTCGCTGAGCTGATGAGCAACCGCTGGCTGTGGACGGCCATTCTGGCGTCCACCAGCGCGCAGCTCATCAAGGTGTTTCTGATCCTGCTCATTGAACGGCGCTGGCGCCCCGCCGCCTTCATGGAAACGGGTGGCATGCCCAGCAGCCACAGCGCGATGGTCGCGGCCCTGACCACCGGTGTGGCCCTGAGCGAGGGCATGGGCAGTCCTTCTTTTGCCATCAGTGCGGTGTTTGCCCTGATCGTGATGTACGACGCGACCGGCGTGCGCCATGCGAGCGGGCAACAGGGTGCGCTGCTCAATGAGCTGGTTCAGGAGCTGCGCGACGTGGTGCGTGCGGGGTTTGCGCCCCTGCCGGTGCGGGTGCTGCTGGGCCACACCTATCTGGAAGTCCTGATGGGCATTCTGGTGGGCATCGGAGCGGGATTCCTGGCCTTCCGGGTGATCTGAAGCCGCAAATACGGACGCGGACAGCGGAGACCGTAGAGGTCAGCGCTGTCCGCGTCCGGCCCGGTCAGGCCACGCCGCGCAGCGCACCGTCGAGTAGGACCGAGAGCCGGTCACGCGTGAACGGACGCTTGCCCTCCAGCAGGCCTGCAGTTCCGGCGTGCAGGTGCCAGTGCTTGCTGCCGCCCATCAGGCGCATGCTGACGTTCTTGAGGTCCACATGCCGGGGGCTGACCGCCGCCACGAGCAGCGGCTGGCCCGCCACGCCCACGGCCACGCTCATCACCGTGGTCGGCAGGTCGTAGGGCCGCTCCATGCGGTAGATGTAGTCCGGAAAGTCGGCCACCTTCTCGAAGGTCAGCCCGCGCGAGGCGGCCTCGGCCTCCAGCCAGCCGAGCAACTCTATCCACTGCGTGTACAGCGCCGAATCGGGTGCATGTGCCATGTGGGCTCAGCATAGCGCAGCCCCCCACCGCCCGGTGACTCTGGCACTCCGCAATTTGGCGGATGCGGACCGGGGGAAGCCTGAGGATACTGGACAGTCATGCAAAGAATCATCGTCATCGGAACCACCGGCAGCGGCAAGACCACCCTGGCGCGGAACATCGCCGGGCGGCTGCGCCTGCCGCATGGAGAGCAGGATGCCTGGAACCACGGTCCCGGCTGGCAGCCCGCGCCGGAGGCGGACTTCCGGGCGGCGGTGGACGCCTTTACCTCGGGGCCAGCGTGGGTGATGGACGGCAACTACCGCAAGGCGCGTGACATCGGCTGGGCACGGGCCGACACGCTGGTGTGGCTGGATTATCCGGGGCAGCTGGTGTTCTGGCGGTTGCTCACCCGGACCGCGCGGCGCGTTGTAGGACGGCAGGAACTGTGGAACGGCAACCGCGAGACGCTGCGCGGAGCCTTCGAGGCCGACGCCCCGCTGCGCTGGTTTTTCCGGACCCACTGGCACCGGCGGCGGGAAACGCCGGAGCTGACCACCGGGTTCCCGCACCTGACCGTGATCCGGCTGCGCTCGGCGTGTGAAACCCGGCGCTGGCTCCAGAACCTTTAGCCCTGCAGCACAATCCGCCCGCCTGCCGCGTCCAGCGTGATGGCCCCGCCCGGATACTCCTCGCCGCTCAGCGCGTCGCGCCACGGGCCTGCCGGCAGCGTCAGAGAGACGGGATGGGGCTGCGTCCGCCGGCTGGCCAGCACGGCGGCCCGCTCAGGGCGCCCGTCCGGGTGGGTGTACTCGCGCAGAAAAGCCACGGCGTCCGCCTCGGCGTGCAGGAACCTCAGGGTTCCCTCCTGCAGCACATGGGTGTCGCGGCGCAGGTGAATCAGGGACCGGACCTTGCCGCGCAGCTCGGTGTCCCACCGCTCCTCATCCCACGGCATCGGTTCGCGGCACCACGGCATGTTGCCGGGGCGGCTTTGCGTGACGCCCACCTCGGAGCCGTAGTAGGTGCAGGGCACGCCGGCGTAGCCCATCAGCAGCGTGTAGGCGGCCAGAAACCGGGTCCGGTCGTTTCCGATCCGGAACAGCGCCCGCCCGATGTCGTGGGATTCGAGCAGGTTGAACATGCTCAGGGCCACCTGGGGCGGCAGGGCGTGATAGGCGTCCCACAGCATGTCGGCCAGCTCGGTGCCGTCCAGGCGGCTGGGCTCCCCGTAATAGGTGGCTCCCGCGAGCCACTGCATCACCGGCAGGCCGAAGCCGTGGTAATTCATGCTCGCGTCCTCGCCCTGGCCGTCCAGCGCGTGTTCGGGATCGAAGAAGCGTTCGCCGAACACGTAGGCGTCAGCGCGCTCCTCACGCGCCGCCCGCTTCAGGGTGCGGTGCAGCGGCAGGTTGTCCTCATCGGTGCCGCCTGCGCCGATCATGTGGGCGACGTCCAGCCGCCAGCCCGCCGCCCCCCGGCGCAGCCAGTGGCGCACCACGCTTTCCTCGCCGCTCAGGAATTCCTGCACGGCGTACTCGTTGCGGTAGTCGATCTTGGGCAACGTCGGCACGTCGAAAAACGAGTGGTACGGAGGCTTGCCCGCCTCGTCGCGCCACGTGAACAGGGCGCGCTCGGGGGCGTCCTCGCGCTCCAGCGCGGCTTTAAAAAGCGCATTCTCGTTGCCCAGGTGGTTGAACACGCCGTCCAGCACGATCTTGACCCCTGCAGCGTGTGCCGCGCCCGCCAGCTCGTCCCAGGCCGCGTCGCCGCCCAGGTGGGGGTCCACGTGGCGGTAATCGGTGATGTCGTAGCGGTGGTTGCTGGGCGAGACGAAGATGGGGGTCAGCCACAGCGCTCCCACGCCCAGGTCGGTCAGGTAGGGCAGCGCCGCCGTGATGCCGTTCAGGTCGCCGCCGTAATGGCCGTGAATGTCGCCCCAGGCGTCCACCGGATGATCCCACGGCACGTGCTCGACCTCGCGGCCCGCGTAGTTGTATTCGCCGGTCTGGACGTCGTTGCTGGGATCTCCATTGCGGAAACGGTCGGGAAAGATCTGGTAGAACACGCACTTCCAGGCCCACTCGGGCGCCTTGTAGCCGGCAAGGTACTGAAACCAGTTGCGAAAGCCGCGCCGGGTGTGGTGCAGGCCCAGGGCTGTGAGGTTCAGGTGGTCGTCCGCGAGGTCCAGCTGCCACGCGTAGCGCACCCGCGCGTCGTGGACTGGCAACTCGGCCTCGAACCAGCGGCCCTCGCCGCTCAGCTCCGTCACCTCGTGCGCCGGGGCCGTCTCGATCTCGCCCACCCGCACGAACCTCAGCGTCACCGCCGTCACCGGCAGGGTGGTCCGCATCCGCACCCGCACCGTCTCGCCCCTTGCCGCTCCCAGCCGCGCGGTGTAGGCAGGGGAGTGGTCGTGCTGCGCTTCCAAAGTCATGATCGTCATTTCCTGGGTCCTCCAAAAGCCCTTCCGGCACGGCCTCCTGCGCATACGGGGATGCGGGGAGGTCGTGCCGGAAGGGCAAGCGTTGCCTGTGGTTTGTCGGCCCCCAGTGTGGAGGGCCAGTTGCGGGAGGTCAAGGGCCCGGCTGCGGCCACGGGCAGTTGGGAATACGCTTGTAATCCTGCCTTCTACATGTAACACTTTCCGTGTTCAAAAATTCTTCATCTTGCAGCCGACCGCGGCGCTGGCCTGGCGACTGAAAGGAGGCTTGTCTCTGTTGCAACCGATTGCCAGCACCCGGGTCGTGGACGTTGTCCGGGATCAGTTGCGCTCCGCCATTCTGTCCGGCGAACTGGAGCCGGGCTCGCGCCTGAGCGTTCCTGAGCTGGCCCGCCGTTTTCAGGTGAGCCGCTCGCCGGTGCGCGAGGCGGTGTTGCTGCTGGTGGGCGAGGGCCTGGCGGTGGAACACACCCGCCGGGGTGTGGAGGTCGCCCGGCTGGAGGTGTCTGACCTGCTGGAGCTGTACGACCTGCGCGCCGCCCTGGAGGGTCTGGCCGCCCGGCTGGCCGCCGAGCGCATGTCGGGCGCCGAGCTGGCGGCGCTGCGCGGCGTTCTGGACGCCCAGGGAGCGGCGGCGGTAGGCGATCCCCGCCGTTTCCGGGAACTCGACCACCGCTTTCACGAGATCGTGGTCCAGACCTGTGGCAACGCCCGCCTGTCGCGCCACGCCGCGCTGCTTGCCCGGGAGATGCGGCTGGCCGGCCCGCTGCTGGTGAACGCGCCGTGGCACCTCAAGCAAAGCCACGAGGAACACCGCGTCATCGAGCGCGCCCTGCGCCAGCGCGACGGCCCCGCCGCCGAAGCGGCCATGCGCGGCCACCTGACCCGCGTGGCGCACACCGTCCGGCAACATCACGCCTGAACCCATATTCACCTGCGTGCCCACCATCTGCCGGACCCCTTCCGGCCTTCAAAAAAGGAGCTTCACATGCGTAAAGTCACCCTGTTTACCCTGGCCCTGACCCTGGCGGGCGCCGCCCAGGCCCAGAGCACCATCAAGATCGGCGCGATCACCTCGGTCACCGGCCGCTTCGCCGAGTTCGGCAAGATGCAGCTCGCGGGCTTCAAGGTCGGCGTGGACGAGATCAACCGCAACGGCGGCGTGCTGGGCAAGAAGATCGAACTGGTGATCGAGGACAACGCCAGCGACGTGAACAAGGGCCTGGCCGCCGCCGAGCGTCTGGTCAACGCGGGCGTGCCGCTGGTGCTCAACGAGTACTCTTCCAGCCTGGTCAAGGCGCAGGCGCAGTACCTCGCCCGCCAGAAGGTGCCCAATCTGGTCATCACGTCCAGCGGCGACGACATCACCAAGCCCGGCAACGAGTACATCTTCCGCCTGAACCAGCCCGCCAGCGCCTACGCCCGGGTGATCCTGGACATCTTCCGCGACAACAAGTTCAAGAGCATGGCGATCATCGCCGGCACCGGGGCCTTTGAGAAGAGCGTGGCCGACGCCGCCAACCGCATCGCCAAGGAATACGGCATCACCGTGATGGAAGACCAGCGCTACGACAAGGGCCTGACCGACTTCCGTCCGGTGCTCAACCGCATCAAGGCCAAGAACCCCGACGGCATCCTGATGGTGTCCTATGCCGAGGACAGCGTGGCCCTGATGCGTCAGGCCCGTGAGGTGGGCGTCAAGCCGCGCCTGTTTGCGGGCGGAGCGGCCGGCTTCGCGCTGCCCGACTTCGTGAAGGACAGCGGCGCGGCCGCCGAGAACGTCGTGACCGCTACCGCCTGGATTCCTCAGCTGCGCTACGCCGGCACCCAGAAGTTGAATGTGGACCTCAAGAAGGCGCTGGGCGGGGCCGATCCCAGCTACCACGCGGCCCAGGCGTATGCGGGCGTGCTTGTGGCCGCCGAGGCCATCAAGAAGGCCGGGGGCACCGACCGTGAAAAGGTCAAGGCCGCGCTGGGCACGGTCACCATGCAGACCGCCTTCGGACCCATCCAGTTCAAGGACTATGACGGCTTCCAGAACCAGAACCCGCTGGAAATGGTGGCCCAGCAGGTGCAGGGCGGCGCGTTCGTGCCGGTGTACCCCAAGAGCGTGGTGCCGCGCAAGCTGAAGTTCGAACGGTAACGCTGGCAGACCGGGAGCCGTGCGCGGGCTGCGGGGCAGGACTTGACCGCGCGCGGCCCGCACACCGTGCCCCTTTCCCTGGAGGTTTTCATCGGGCGGGGCGGCGCCGATCCCGGGAAGGTCCGCGCCGCCCTGAGCGCGACCAAGCTGAACAGTGCCCTCGGTCCCGTCACCTTCCGCAGCTACGCGGGCGACCAGAACCAGAACAGCGTCGTCGGCGTGACCCCCCAGGTCCAGAACGGGCGGTTCGTGACGGTAGGTCCGGCAAGCGCGGCGACCGGAAAAGTCATCATTCCCAGGAAATAAACAGGAAATCAAGCGGGGAGGCGGCGTGCGGAGCCCGGCGAACACCCTGGAGAACCCGGGCCCGGCCGCCCACCCATCAAGGAGCATGACATGGACTCAACCGCCGTCACGGCGTTTTTTCAAACCCTGGTGCAGGGACTGCTGACCGGCGGGCTGTACGCCCTGATCGGCACCGGTCTGAGCCTGATCTTCGGGGTGATGCGGGTCATCAACTTTGCTCACGGGGATTTTCTCGCCATCGGCATGTTCATCACGCTGGCGCTGTTCAAGACCTTCAACATCGATCCCTACCTCAGCCTGCTCGTGGCCGCGCCGCTGGGCTTCGGACTGGGGTATGTCATTCAGCGCTTCGTGCTGTCGCGGCTGGGGGACCGGCTGGGCGAGGGCAGCATGCTCGCCACCCTGGGCCTGGGGCTGATCATCAGCAACTCGCTGCTGCTCAGCTTCGGGGCGCAGCCGCAGAGCATCAACGTGCCGTATGCCATCAATACCTTCAAGATGGGGGGCGTGCAGGTCAGCATTCCGCTGCTGATCGCGGGGCTGGGCACGGTGGTCGCCATCGCCGGACTGAACCTGTTGCTGTACCGCACCGAACTGGGCCGCGCCATCCGCGCGACCGCGCAGAATCCGCTGGGGGCCGAGTTGCAGGGCGTCAAGACCACCCGCATCCAGGCCATCGTGTTCGGGCTGGGCGTGGCTTTCGCCGCCATCGCGGGCGTGCTGCTGATGCCGCTGCTGTACACCTTTCCCACGGTGGGCGAGAACTACACCACCAAGGCCTTCATCGTGACCGTGCTGGGCGGCCTGGGCAACCTGCCGGGCGCGGTGGTGGGCGGCCTGGTGCTGGGCGTGATCGAGTCGCTGGGAGCCTTCTATGTCAGCAACAATTACCGCGACGCCTACGGCCTGATCGCCTTCCTGCTCGTGCTGCTCCTGAGGCCTGAAGGCCTGTTCGGCAAGACGGTGAAGCGGGTATGAGCGGGAAGATGCCCAGGCCCGCAGGCCGCTTCTCTTTTCCCCCTGATTTCTGGAGATGTCCATGACTGCCGTTCCTGCCATCACCCGCCCGCGGGCCCTGACTTTCGGCAACGTGTGGCTCAGCGTCGGTCTGCTGGCCGTGCTGCTGATCTATCCCTTCGTGTTCGACAAGGCAATGAACTTTGGCATCTCCACGCTGCTGTTCGCGGGGTTTGCCATGAGCTGGAACATCCTGGGCGGCTGGGCCGGGCAGACCAGTCTGGGGCACGCCGCGCTGCTGGGCGTCGGGGCCTACACCATGACGCTGCTCGCGACGCCCGAGCGCCTGCCCGCCTTCCTGCAAAGCCCGCTGGCTCCGTGGTGGGGTGCCCTGATCGGGATGGTGCTGGCGGCGCTGCTCGCCGCCGTGTGGGGCGGGCTGACCTTCCGGCTGCAGGGATCGTATTTCGTGCTGTCCACCATCGCCGTGGCCCTCGTGATCCGGCTGGTCGCCATCAACAGTGACTGGACCGGCGGCGCCGAGGGGCTGTTCATGCCTGACCTGCCGCGCTTGTTTGGGCTGGACCTGTTCGACCGTCAGGTGGAGTACTGGCTGGCCTTTGGCTTCGTGGTCCTGACCGTGCTGATCACGCACCTGATCCGCCGCTCGCGCATGGGCTATGCGTTGCAGGCCGTGCGCGAGGACGAGGACGGCGCGCGTGCCCTCGGCATTGACCCCACCCGCATGAAGGTGCTCGCCTTCATGCTCAGCGCCGCGCTGACCGCACTGGGCGGAAGTCTGTACGCCATCTACCTGCAGGCCTTCGAGCCCCACACCCTGCTGGAACTGCCCATCAGCGTGCAGATCGCCCTGATGGCGATCATCGGGGGGCGCACCACCATTCAGGGACCGCTGATCGGCGCAGTGCTGCTGAGCGTGTTCGGTGAGGTCTTCCGCAACGTGTTCAGCAGCGCCAACCTGCTGATCTACGGTGTGCTGATCCTGCTTGTGACGCTGTTCGCGCCCGCCGGCATCATGGGTCTGTTTCAGCGGGCCGGGCGCAAGCTGGGGACGGCCCGATGACCGCCTCCCCGCAGCTGCCCGAGCTCACCGAATTTGAGGGTCGGCCGGTTCACGCGCCGGAGGGTCCCCCGCTGCTGACTGCCGAGAACATCACCGTGCGCTTTGGCGGAGTGGTGGCGGTCAAGGACATTTCGCTGTCGGTGCGGCCCGGCGAGATTCTGGGATTGATCGGTCCCAACGGAGCCGGCAAGACCACGCTCTTTAACGCCCTGACCGGGTTTGTGCGCCCCACCTCGGGCCGCGTGACCTTCGCCGGACGCGACATCACCCATATCCAGCCACAGGGCCGCGCGAAGATGGGCATGGCCCGCACCTTCCAGGTGGAGCGGCCCTTCGAGGACCTCAGCGTGCTGGAAAACGTACTCGTCGCGGCGTTCCTGAAGCGGCGCGGCCGGGGAGCAGAGGACCACGCCTACGCCGTGCTGGAGCGGGTGGGCTTGGCCGACCGCGCCTTTCAGCCCGCCTCGCAGCTCAACCTTGCCCGGCGGCGGCGACTGGAACTCGCCAAGGTGCTCGCGCTGGAACCGAAGGTGCTGTTTCTGGACGAGAGCATCGCGGGCCTCAACCCGCCCGGTCAGCAGGAGATGGTCGCATTGATCCGCAGCCTGGCCGAATCGGGGCTGGGCATCGTGATGGTCGAGCACATCATGCACGTGATCATGAGCCTGTCTGACCACGTGATCTGCATGGCCTTTGGAGAACTGCTCGCCGAGGGCGATCCACACGCGGTGGCCGCCCACCCGGACGTGATCCGGGCATATCTGGGAGACGACAATGATTGAAGCCCCTGCTGAACGCCGGCGGGCACATGGAGGCGCGGGCGGGATGTGCCCATCCGCTCACCGCCCCGCTCCTCATCCGCTGGAGGCCACTCCATGACCACGGTGACCGGAACACAGCCCGCCCGCGCCCGCGTCGGCTACGTGCCGGGCGAGCGGGTGCTGGAGGCCAATTCGCTGGACGTCGCCTACGGTCAGGTTCAGGTGGTCTTTGGGGTCTCCTTGCATGTGGACAAGGGCGAACTGGTGGGCCTGGTGGGAGGCAACGGCAGTGGCAAGAGCACCATCCTGCGGGTGCTGTCGGGGATGCTCAAGGCGCGGGGGGGAACGGCAACCTACCGGGGCCAGAACCTGAACGCCGTGCCGCCGCACCGCATCACCGACATGGGCGTGGCGCACGTGCCGATGGGCCGGCAGCTGTTCGGGCAGATGACGGTCGAGGAAAACCTGATCATGGGCGCCTACCTGCCGCGCACCAAGAAGAACCGGGCCGCCAACCTGCAAAAGGTCTACGACTTCTTTCCGCGCCTGACCGAGAAACGCCGTTCTCCCGCCGCCGCTCTGTCCGGCGGAGAGCAGCAGATGGTGGCGATTGGCCGCGCGCTGATGAGCGAGCCGGAGGTCCTGCTGATGGACGAGCCGTCGCTGGGTCTGGCCCCGCTGGTCGTCTCGGAGGTGATGCGCGTGATCGGATCGCTGCGTGAGCTGGGGCTGACCGTGCTGCTCGTGGAGCAGAACGTGCGTCAGGTGCTGAAGGTTACCGACCGGACATATGTGCTTGAACTCGGCAGTCTGGTCAAGGAAGGCCCCAGTCACGAACTGATGGGCGACCCGGACATCATCAAGGCTTATCTGGGCGTGTAGGGTGTGCCACAAGAAGGCCACAAGAAGGGGAGAGGCGAGCGGCTTCTCCCTGCTTTTTTGGATGTCGCTGGAGTGTTCTTTTCTGGGGCGGTCCTTCCGGGGGCCCACGGCGGGCCGGTAATCCGTCTTCCTGACCGTCCCGCCCGGCCCCGCGTAGACTGAGGCCATGAGTCCCCGCCGCCAAACCGTCACTGCCAATGTAGGAGGCGTCCTGATCGGCAGCGCCCACCCCGTGGTGGTGCAGAGCATGACCAACACCGACACGGCCAACGCCGAGGCCACCGCCATTCAGGTGGCCCAGCTGGCCCGTGCGGGGTCCGAACTGGTGCGGGTGACGGTGAACACCCGTGAGGCCGCCGCCGCCGTGCCCGAGATCGTCGCCCGCCTCGCGGAGGTGGGGCTGAACGTGCCCATCGTGGGCGACTTTCACTACAACGGCCACATCCTGCTGCGCGAGTTTCCCGAAACGGCCCGTCTGCTCGCCAAGTACCGCATCAATCCGGGCAATGTGGGGGCCGGACAGCACCACGACGCCAACTTCGCCACCATGATCGAGGTGGCCAAGGAGTTCGGCAAACCCGTGCGCATCGGCGTGAACTGGGGCAGCCTGGACCAGCAAGTGCTCGCCCGCCTGATGGACCAGAATGCGGCGAAGGGCAGTCCCAAATCCGGAACCGACGTGATGATCGACGCGATGGTGGTTTCCGCGCTGGAAAGCGCCGCCTATGCGGAGAAGCTAGGGCTGGCCCACGACCGTATCCTGATCTCGGTCAAGGTCAGCTCGGCACCCGAGCTGTGGCAGGTCTACCGTCAGCTGGCCGCCCAGTGCGATTACCCGCTGCACCTGGGACTTACCGAGGCGGGCATGGGCATGAAGGGCATCGTGGCCTCCTCGGTGGCCCTGGCCCCGCTGCTCACCGAGGGCATCGGCGACACCATCCGCGTTTCGCTCACGCCCGAACCGGGAGCCAGCCGCAAGCTGGAGGTCGAGGTCGCGCAGCAGATCCTGCAAAGCCTGGGATTGCGTCAGTTTCTGCCGCAGGTCACCAGTTGCCCCGGCTGCGGGCGCACCACCTCCGTGTTCTTTCAGGAACTCGCCCAGAAGATTCAGGACTACATCCGCGACACCATGCCCGAGTGGAAGGCGAGGTATCCGGGGGTGGAGGAAATGCAGGTGGCCGTGATGGGCTGCATCGTCAACGGTCCCGGCGAGAGCAAGCACGCGAACATCGGCATCTCGCTGCCGGGCACGGGCGAGGACCCGCGCGCTCCGGTGTACCAGGACGGCAAACTGCTCAAGACATTGCGGGGACCGCGCATTGCCGAGGAGTTTCAGGAGTTGCTCGAAGCCTACGTGGAGCGGCGCTATGGCCGCGCGGAAGTGGGGGTTTAAGCGGCAGGCTGGCGGGAGAACCGCACCTGTCGCCGGCGGTCCCCTAGCCCACCGTTTCCATCGCCCGGGGGTATGAACCGATGATCTTGGCGTAGCTGGCCTTTCTCAGCACACCGGCCAGTGCCTGGGCCACCTGCGGGTCGCGGGCGTCGCCCTCAATGTCCACGTACATCAGGTAGCTCCACGCACGGTCCCGGCGGGGACGGCTCTCGATGCGCGACAGGTTCAGGCCGCGCAGCTCATTGAGGGTCTCGACCAGAAAGCCCGGCGTATGGCGCACGGCGAAGACCAGGCTGGTCTTGTGGGGAAGGTCGCTGACGCGGGGTTCGTGGCGCGACAGCACCATGAAACGGGTGTAGTTGAACGGCTCGTCCTCGATCTCGCGGGCCAGGATGTCCAGGCCGTACAGCTCGGCGGCGCGGGCGCTGGCAATCACGCCCTCGTCGCGGGCGCCGCCTGCCGCGCCGCGGGCGGCCAAGTCCCGCGCACTGCCGGCCGTGTCGTGGGCGGCCACCGGTTGCAGGCCGTGCTTGCGGATCAGCCCGGTGCACTGGTCCAGGGCCGGCTGCTGACTGGAGACCGTTTTCAGGTTCTCCAGCACCACGCCCGGCAGCGCCATCAGGCAGTGACTGACGCGCACGATGACTTCCCCGATGACATGCAGTTCGGTGTCGCTGAGCAGGTCAATGGCCTGATGAATCGCGCCCATCAGGCTGTTTTCCACCGGCAATACGCCGTAGTCGGCCTCGCCGCTCTCGACCGCCTGTGCGACCCCGTGGAAGGTGGGGTAGCCGCGTGTGGCCGAGGTGCCCGGCACGGCATTCAGCGCGGCGATCTCCCCGTATGCGCCGGGATGGCCCTGGAAGGCGACGGTCACGGATTCACTCATGGCGCACACTCATGGTCCCGAGGCTAGCGCACCGCGTCCCGGCCCACAGCGCCGTGGGAAAGACAGCCCCGCCGCGCACCGGACTGCACTACATTGGCGCCATGACCCTGTCTGTTCCCGACCCCATCCTCGATCTGGACGCCACGGACCTAGCAGACGCCCTGCGGCGCGGCGACCTGACCAGCGGCGAGGTGACCCGCCTCTACCTGGCCCGCCTGGAAGCCCTGAACCCGCGTCTGCGGGCCGTCATCACCGTGAATCCGGATGCCCACGTCGACGCGGACGCACTGGACGTGCTGGCCCCGGACGGGCGCGGCCCGCTGCACGGCCTTCCACTGCTGATCAAGGACAACATTGATGTGGCCGGCCTGCCCACGACGGCGGGCAGCGCCCTGATGGCCGGACACGTTCCTGACCGTGACGCACCGCTGGTTGCCCGGCTGCGGGCCGCGGGCGCGGTGATCCTGGGCAAGGCCAACATGACCGAGTGGGCCAACTTCATGACGCTGGGCATGCCCAACGGGTACTCCTCCCAGGGGGGCCAGACGGTCAACCCCTGGGGCGAGGGTCTGGACACCGGGGGCAGCTCATCGGGCAGCGGGGTGGCCGTGGCGGCGCGGCTCGCGGTGGCGGCCGTGGGAACCGAGACGAGCGGCAGTGTGGTGAGCCCCGCGCATCAGAACGGCTTGGTGGGCCTCAAACCCACCCTGGGCCTGGTACCGCGCACCGGCATCATTCCAATCAGCCACAGCCAGGACACGGCGGGACCGATTGCCCGCAGCGCCCGCGACGCGGCCCTGCTGCTGAGCGTGATGGCCGGACCCGACGAGCACGATGCCGCCAGTCGCCTGCGCCCCGTGCCGGACCTGACCCTGGCTCCAGTGGCCCTGGAGGGCGCGCAGATCGGGGTGATCGTGGACGAGGAAGGGCTCAGCGAGCAACATCAGGTGGCCCTGGGGCTGGCCCGCGCCGCGCTGGAACGGGCCGGGGCGACCGTCCACGACGTGACCTTTCCCAGCCGCGCCGAACTCAAGCAACTGGGCTGGATGCTGGAGGTGCTGGAATACGAGTTCCGGGACGACCTGAATGCCTATCTTTCCGGGGTGACGGTGGGACCGCGCGACCTGCAGGCGGTCATTGCCGGAAATGACGCTCAGGCCGAGCGCTGCCTGAAGTACGGTCAGACCTTCCTGCACGCTGCTCAGGGCACGCGGACAGACACGACGGCAGACGGCTACCGGCGGGCCCGGGAACGGGACCTGCGGCTGACCCGCGCCGAGGGATTTGACCTGCTGTTTGCGCGGGGTCTGGACGCCGTCATGTTTCCCAGCATCCGGGGCTGTGATCTGGCCGCCAAGGCGGGTTATCCCAGCCTGACCCTGCCGGTTCACGTGCCGGACGCATCACCGGCGCAGCGTCCTGGGGGCGTGCTGCTGGTCTCTCCAGCGGGCACAGACGCCTCGCTGCTGTCCCTGGCATCCCACCTGGGAGCTGAGCTGGGGGGCGTGCGCTTTCCGGAACTGGACGTGGCCGCAGCACTCACCCCTTGATCCGGCACGCTTTCCCGACTACCATGTCTCTTCGCGTGGGCGGTTAGCTCAGCGGTAGAGCGTTCGCCTTACAAGCGAGTGGTCGGGGGTTCAAATCCCTCACCGCCCACCAAGAGAAATCCCCGCCAGGCGCGGGGTTTTTCATTTGAAGAATAGGGGAGCATGCGCAGATTTCTGCCTTCCAGTGTAGTAGCGGTGTAGTAGCCGTCAATTCAGAGCTGGAAGGGTAACAGGCGGGGCGCTCGGCACGGCATCGAAAAGGTCCACCACCAGCGCCCGCCGTTCGTTGTCCAGGACATGCCGGTACACGTCGAGCGTGATGGACACCCGCGCGTGTCCCAGAACCTTGGACACCACTTCCACCGGCACCCCCCGGCGCAGGGCAAGCGTGGCATAGGTGTGGCGCAAGTCATGGGGAGAGATGTCTGGCAGCTTCTCACCCCCCCGCACTGCTGCCATAAGTGCAGCGCGCTTTTCACGGGCCACGCCTTGCCAGATGGTCCGCTTGCCATCTCGCCGTTCCGGGAGCGCTGGGTCAGACCACGCCACGATCAACCGCACCGCTCTCACCAGATTGTCGGGATGGGTCCAGCTGCCCAGCGTGGTTGCGAAGACCACTCCTGCTCCTTCCCATGCGCTGCCCGCCGTCTGACGTTCCTTCTCCTGGGCAGCCCGGTGATCCTGCAGAACGGCCACCAATGAGGGGGGCAGGTGTATATCCCGCCGTGAGTTGGTGGTTTTGGGATCCCCTGTCTCAATTTCTTCCAGACCCATCACGCGGGTCTGCCGGACGTGCAGCACGCTCCGTTCCAGGTCCACGTCCGGCCAGGTCAGGCCCATCACTTCGCCGCGCCGCAAGCCGATGCTGACCGCCGTGAATACAGCGGGCCAGAGGCGACACATCCCCGCTGCGTACAGCGCTGTCCCGATGGTGTGCAAGCGGGCCACCTGATCGAAGTCCAGCGCCTCTCCCGCCGATACGGCCCGCGCTGCCCTGACCTGCTTCACGCCGCCCATCGGGTTGACGTAAATAATCTGATCCGTGATCGCTTCCCGGAAGACAGAGCGCAGCCGGGTCAGCACGCGCGCCTGGGTGCGGGGCGACATGACCGCGCCCCCGTACATCTGGCGTTTGGACAGCGTGACCATCAGGTCTTTCATGTGGTGCGGGCGCACGTCCTGCAGGCGCATGTCCCCGATGTGCTCCAGGGCATAGGCCAGTTCACCGCCGTACTGGCGCGCCGTTCGGGGCGTGACCTGCAGCTGCCGACGCTGCCAGCGCCCGGCATACTCGGCGACCGTGACTTTCGCCGGCTCCCCGATCAGTCCGCGCGAATAATCGGCCTGAACCTTGTGCATGGCGTTGTGGGCCGCCTTCTTGCTGGCTGCACGGCCCGACTGGGTGATGCGTTTTCCATCGGTCTTGTAGCCGAGCGTGATCTGCCAGCGGTACACGTCCCCCTCCTTCCAGACCGTCCCCTCACCGTTGCCGCGAACCTTGCTCCGTCCGGAAGTCGTCATTCACTTATCCCTCCCTGTCTGCTGCTCTCTTGGAAAACAAACTTTGTTTATGACACTTATGGCTCCCCCGCTGTTGGGTGATCGCCCTGACCGGTTGCCACGCCCCTTCGTTTTCTGGGCATTCATGAGGCACCGTCCTTTTTGGGTACGGCCACGAGTTCCAGGCCCAGCGCATCCAGAACCTTTTGCCAGCTGTCTGGCACCGCCCCTACACGACCGGACAGCAGACGTTGAACATTTGGCTGGGCCATTCCGACCAGTTCTCCCAACTCGATTTGTGTGATGCCTTGGGCCTTCATTCGTGCCCGGACGGTGTGTCGTACCTGCTCATTCATTCCATTCATGCTTATATCACCCACTGATATAGTAGATCATAAAATGATATATTCCAATCGGTGCCCAAGAAGGTCTCTCACGAAGAATTCGCCGCTTTCCTGACTCCACTGGGAGGGAATCATCCGGCGAAAGGCCAAATCCTGCCCTTAACGGAATGGTGCTGGCCGCGAGCTGAGGGCCGCCGAGCCCTTCCTGGCAACTGAACCCCTTGCCCGCTCTCGGCACGGGCCGCACCCTCAAGCGCCACTGGCGCATGGACAAGATGAATCACCCCATGTCCTGCTTGCTGCCGCCTCAGTCAACCAGTGGTCTGCCAATCTGAACGAAAGCGGAATTCACACTCTCCGGCCCGCGAGTAACGACGCCCGCGCGAGCGGCGCCTGCTTAGCGCTTGAAGATCACGGTGCCTCCACCGGGCATCGGTGCCCCCGTATGCCGCGTCTAAGTGGGCGATAGCCTTGACCTTCCTCGGCAGCGCAGCGATGGGCAGGGTGGATCAGGACCGGCGCCTTGGGATCGCCGTCATCCCACCCATGTGCGGCACGACCAGCGCTGCATTCGCCTTCCAGTGGGTAGATGGTGGGGGTAAAGCGTTCGCAGCTTCCACAGTGGCCGGGCTGCTGGATCAGGAGTGCCCAATTTGGCGGTAAGACAAAACTCTGTTTCTGTTCCTCGGCTTTGAGATACCTCAGCAGATCAGCCTTGCAGGCCCGTACCATAGCCAGCAGATTCGAATTAACCCGACTGGCCGGTTCCAGCCGCACTCGCCCTTCGGGAGTCGCCGTCACTTGAACCCCCAATCCGTCCAGGGTGTCGAGCAGGTTTCGAGCGTTCAAATTTCCACCGCGTCTTCAGCCGCAGAAATAACACCATAAACACCTGACACCCCATTCGAGCCGTCTGGAACGGTTCCCGGGTCCCTGTGTTTCTCTGAGAGTTCTTGACCGGACCTCGTGAAGTCCGTTGAAACACAGGGTGTTTCATCCGGTCTCTCAGCAGGGGAAAGAAAAGACTCAGACGAGCTCTCCGGTGGCCTTCCCGGTGTTTTCGATGTTTCGGGTGTTTTTCTCTGCTTCTGTTGACTCGGCTCTATGCGGTAGGCCGCATTCCCTGTTGCTGTCTTCCCGGCCAGCCGAAGGCGGTACCCACCAAAGACTCGGTCACGCTGCTGGGTTACGGCACGGCCGACCCGTTTCAGGGCGGACGTGTTTTGCCGGCCTTCCCAGTAATCCGAACACAGGTCAAGTGCCCGCATGGCGGCCAGCACGTCCTTCGCCCCTATGCTCTGCGAGCCGTGGACGTTATGCAGTGCAGCCAGCAACGCCACCCACTCCTGGGGTGCCGCGTTGGCCGTTTCATACAGTTCCTCACGACCCGTCAGGAAGCCTGGCACACCGGCGACGTCCAGAATGCCTCCGATGGTCGCCGTCCATTTTTCAAAGCTGCCCAGTCGGGCCGATCCTTCGGGCCTGCCTGCTGCCTTCCACGCCTCGATTAGAGAGAGACACGCGGCCACCAGCGCCGGACGGTTGGCTTTGATCCAACCCCGCAGGTCCGGGTGCGTGAAGCCGGTTCGTTCCTCCGGGCGTTCCACCCCCGGATCAAGGCGGATGGGAATGATGCGCCGGGGCATGTCGTCGTCAAGGATGACGTTGTTCCCCGTCGCCAGCCACAACGCACCGTTCGGAAGCGTCAGCATTTCTGACCTGCCCAGCCGCCGCCCACGCCAGATGGAAGAGGTCAGTGCCGCGGCCAGTGCCTCCCCCTTGAGTGCGATCACATTGTCCAGCAGCACCACAGGCGCACTCTCGAGAAGCATGCTCGTCACACGCTTTTCAAACTCGTCCCCATCTTTGGTCTGCACCATGACCCCCGCCGGGCCGCCTTGCGTGACGTGGGCAATCACTTCTGACAGCAGCCCCTTGCCACTGCCGCGGGTTGGCGCCTCGATAAGGTGCAGCGGCGTAGGGCCGTCAATCATGGGCCGCACGAAGGGCAACAGCATCGCTGCCAGGGTGTGCGCGAAGCCCGCCTCGTGGGGAGAGAACGGGAAATCAGTGAGCAACTTGCGCAGAAGGGTCAGGGCGTCCGGTACCGGCGGCAAAGTGGGGACGCTCATGCCACGGAGGGCCAGATAGATGCCGCTGGGGGCGTGGTACCCCTCCACACTGATTAGCGCTCCACCTGGGGCATAAATGGGCGACTTCGCCAGGGTCCGCAATGGAGGCAAGCCCAGGTGTTCACTGCGGGCCAGCAAATCGGGAGCCAGGTCCGCCGGTGGGCGGGCGGGCCTGCTGTCCGTCACCACCTGCTTTTTTCCATGCTCGGTCTTCTCGGTACGCTCCTTGAGCACCACAAAGTCGGCCACTCGTGCCAGCCATCCTTTCAAGGCCACCGCATCCATGGCACGCAAGCGTGGCTCCCCTTCATGGGTGATCAGCCGAACCACCTCTCCGCCGCGCTGAAAGAGGGTTGGTGGGGTATTGGCGGCCATCAGTGCAGCCTGCGCCTCCGCCGCAATTTCCCGGAGGTGTCGCTCATTCACCACGATCTCAGGCAGGCCGGAGGCGGTGCTGTGGCGCCGGCCTTCTCGACTGTTCACGCTCAGCCTTTGGCCCACATGATCCAACGGGTCCGGCTGGGTCATTCCATCGGCCAGGGCACGCGGCAGGGTATCGCCTATTTCGCTGGCCGAGAGACCGGCTGCTTCTGCAGCCTTCCATAAGCATGCCTCGCTCTCCTCGCGATTCAAATGCCCGCCACCGCATAACCGCCCCACCCGGAAAGCTGCCGCATTCAGCTGACGGTTCCTTCCCCCCGGTTTCATCTGGGCCAGTTCATCGGCCAGTCCATGCAGCGTGTTCAGGGCGTATTTGCGGCGCACCCCTTCTGAAATCATGGGTTGCTCGTTCTGATGGCTTGGCGTGGGTTGTGGAATTACTGAACGCCCGGGCTCAGTGGATAAGGGGAAGGCGTCCTGTATCTGGGCCAACGTGAACCGCGCTCCCGTGTTGGACAGGATGCGGGTTGTGAACAGCTCGCCCTTCTGGTGTTGAAAGCCTGGCACCCGCATGACGCGGGCCAAGCCTTTGCAGTCGTCCGGACAGCTTCCTACTGCGCGCGCCAACGCCTCTTGCTGGGCATTGAACGCTTGGCCGTCCAGGGGAGGTGTTTCGTGGTCGTTGAGAATCCAGTAGGCGTGAAATCTTCCTGGGCTGCTTTCCACCAGGAGAGACGGCTCGAGAGGCCAGCGATCGGGCAGGGGTTGGCCATCGAAGTCGGCCCAGTAGGCGCGTATACGGGTCACGTTGTGGTTTTTCCGGCCCACCCCGTCCCCTTCGTTGATCATCAGGAATATTCCTGCTCCCTGACGGTTCAGCGCATCCAGCGCCGTGGAATCGAACAAAACACGGGACAGCCGCTTGTCTTCGACATGGCGGTCGTCGAAGGTCTGGAAGGTCTGCCGTCCATTGAACTGGGCGCGGAACTCTTCTGCGTCGTGGGATGAGCCCGTCATGACTCAGCCCTCTTGAAGGGTTTTGGAAGAAGTGACAAGCCTGGATACATGGCCGTGACCTGAGGCGGCAGGGCGCACAGAATAGGGAGGCCGCGCATCAATTCGTCTCTAGGATGTCGATGGGAACGAGCCAGGCCTGCAGCGTCTCCGGCGTGTGCTGCCTGGCCAGCCTCCACAGGTCGACACGTTCAGCCGCCGCGCGGTCAATCAGGTGTTCAAAGTCCGCCCGCTTGATCAGCAGCCGTTCTCCACAGCCCCTGCGGCCCATCTTGATGTGGGGCAGAAGGCGCACGAAATGAGTTGCCAGGTCGCGTCCCAGACCGTAGTCCTGTCTGAGGAGGTCGACAGACAGCAAGGTCTTGCTCATGGTCGTTCCGCGTCGGTCCAGCCGTGTATGGCGGGTGAACCCTCTACTGAGAGGGGATGGGGCGTGACGGTGTGCATCGGCGGCCAAGCTGCGACTGTAGGCGTGCTTGGGACATTTCGGCGAATTTCAGGCATAAGTCACCTCACCTCCTCGCCTGATGGATCAGGCGGCAGGGCATATGAGCTGCTCCCTTACGTCCGGCGCGCGCTAAGCTGCGACTGCCATTTGCTGCTTCGGGAGCAGGTGGTTTGTGGCGTGAGGGTCGGCGCGAGACGCCAATCTGTTCCGACCCCTGGCGGCCTGACAGATTTTATGAGATTGGACGGAAAACGAGTTGCCAGCCGACCTCAAGGGTGGTTTGAGGAGGGG